>NZ_JAOQKJ010000007.1:0-240273 GCF_025567405.1 Suilimivivens aceti
AAGGAAAAGAAGGCTCCATGGTCAAGCGGTTAAGACATCGCCCTTTCACGGCGGTAACACGGGTTCGATTCCCGTTGGAGTCATTCAAAAAGGCGATGATAATTTAATAATATGGCGCGATAGCCAAGTGGTAAGGCCCCGGTCTGCAACACCGTTATCACCGGTTCAAATCCGGTTCGCGCCTCTTTGGATCTCAGAATTTATATTCTGAGATCTTTTTTGCCTGAATCTGATTAATAGCAATAGACTTATGGGTGGAGTAGGAAGCCTACAGTTTATCACTGCAGGCTTTTTCTTTATGAGAAACAGAAAGTATCATTAAATGTGCACAAAAATAGAAAATCACAATTATTTATATTGTACAAAAAAACGGAAAGCTGTGATAATTTACGAAAAAAACTATTGTCAAATAAAACGGATTATGTTATTATTCAATCACAGTACCGGAAACGTTACCGATAACGATACCGAAAACGTTTCCAGTATGAAACTAATCACTTTATTTCAAGCTTTAAGAAGAGAGGTATGAAGATTATGAAAAAGAAACTGGTAAGCACATTGTTATGTGCAGCAATGGCAGTATCGTTACTTGCAGGCTGCGGGGGAAGCGCAGATACATCTGCAACAACTGATACAGCCACAGAGGGCACAGATGCAGCCGCAGAGGAAACAGAAGCCGCAGAGGAAACAGAAGCTGCAGAAGAGACAGCATCTGCTGGAGAGGGTAAGGTATATTACCTGAATTTCAAGCCCGAGCAGGCAGATGATTGGACAGCTCTGGCAGCTAAGTATACAGAGCAGACAGGTGTTCCTGTTGATGTTCAGACAGCAGCATCCGGTACTTATGAATCTACTTTGAAATCAGAGATCGCTAAGACAGATGCACCTACACTGTTCCAGGTAAATGGTCCTGTTGGTCTTGCATCATGGAAAGATTATTGCCTTGATTTTTCTGACACAGATGTTTACAAAGAATTAAAGAGTGATGACTTCGCATTAAAGGATGGCGATGAAATTAAGGGTATTGCTTATGTTGTAGAAACCTATGGTATCATTTACAATGCAGATATCCTGAATACATATTTCGGAAAGGACTACGCAGTAGTAAAGAGTGTTGATGAGATCAATTCCTTTGACAAGCTGAAAGCAGTAGCAGACAGTATTCAGGAGAACAAGGATGATCTTGGAGTAAAGGGTGCTTTCACATCTGCAGGTATGGATTCAAGCTCTGACTGGAGATTCAAGACCCATCTTGCTAACCTTCCTATCTATTATGAATATAAGGAAGATGGTATCAGCTCAACTCCTGCAATCAAAGGAACCTATCTTGATAACTATAAGGCAATCTGGGATCTGTATATTACAGATGCAACCTGTGATCCTGCAGTTCTTTCCAGCAAGACAGGTGAAGATGCAACAGCTGAATTTGCACTTGGTGAAGCTGTGTTCTACCAGAATGGTACATGGGCATATAATGATCTTTCCACCAATGGTATGTCTGATGAATCCCTTGGAATGCTTCCTATTTACATCGGTGTAGAGGGAGAAGAAAATCAGGGACTCTGTACAGGTAGTGAGAACTACTGGTGTGTAAACAAGAATGCATCAGAAGCTGATATTCAGGCAACTCTGGATTTCTTAAAGTGGGTTGTAACTTCTGAAGAAGGATGTACAGCACTTTCACAGGATATGGGATTTGTTTGTCCTTTCAAGGCATTTGATAACTATCCGGCAACCAATCCTCTGATCAACATCGCTAACGATTATGTATCCTCCGGAAAGAACTCTGTAGCATGGACCTTCACCACAATGCCTTCTGAAGAGTGGAAGAATGGTGTAGGAAGCGCACTTCTTGAGTATGCACAGGGAACTGGCGACTGGGATGGTGTTGTAACAGCATTCGTTGATGGCTGGGCATCAGAGTATGCAGCAGCAAATAACTAATCTGTAGGAGAACGACAGATTAAGATAAAGAAATAAGTTTGGGGTGGGCAGTTTCGCTATCTGCCCACCCTTTTCAAAACAAGGAGAAGGCATATGGAAAAAGCAATCAAAAAATATTTTCCGATCTTTGCATTGCCTACATTGCTGGCATTTACAATCGGTTTTGTAATTCCCTTCGTATTGGGCGTTTATTTATCATTTTGTGAATTTACTACCGTAACCGATAGTACCTTTGTGGGGTTAAAGAACTATATCAGGATATGGGGAGATAAGACATTTACCCATGCGCTGTGGTATACATCACTTTTCACAGTAGCATCTGTGATTACCATTAATGTGCTGGCTTTTCTGGTAGCTATGCTGCTTACAAAGGGAATTCGGGGAACCAACGTATTTCGGACGGTCTTCTTTATGCCTAACCTGATCGGTGGTATTATCCTTGGATATATCTGGCAGCTGATCTTCAACGGAATTCTTCTTCATATTAACAGAACACTGACATATAGTTCTGCCTATGGATTTTTCGGGTTATTGATCCTTATGAACTGGCAGCAGGTCGGTTATATGATGATCATTTATGTGGCAGGAATCCAGAATATTCCGGGAGAATTGATCGAAGCAGCAAAGATTGATGGAGCAACAAACAGACAGCTTCTGCGTTATGTGACTATTCCGATGGTTATGCCATCAATTACCATATGTACATTCCTGACACTGACGAATGCTTTTAAGCTTTATGACCAGAACCTGGCACTGACGGCAGGAGAGCCTTCCAATAAGTCAGAACTGCTTGCCCTGAATATTTATAATACATTCTACGGACGTACCGGATGGGAAGGTGTTGGCCAGGCGAAGGCAGTCATCTTCTTCCTGGCTGTGGCAGTGATTGCGCTGATCCAGCTTAAGCTTACGAGAAGTAAGGAGGTGCAGGCATAATGTCAAATGTAAGAAAAGCAAAACATGGATGGGTTTTGACTTTAATATTTTCATTAATCTCAATAGCATATATAATGCCGATCGTAATTGTACTTATGAATTCCTTTAAAAGGAAAATATTTATCAGTAACAGACCATTTGCATTGCCTGATGCAAAATCTTTTGTTAAAATTGAGAATTATATAAACGGTATTCAGAAGACAGATTTTTTCAGGGCATTTGGCTATACGCTATTTATTACAGTTGGCTCTGTATTTGTGATCGTACTCTGTACATCTATGTGTGCCTGGTATATCTCAAGGGTAAAGAATAAATGGACGACAGGTATTTATTATCTGTTTGCTTTTTCTATGATCGTACCATTTCAGATGGTTATGTTTACTCTTTCCAAAATCGCAGATATGCTGCATCTCGGAAACCCTGTGGGAATCATTATCGTATATCTAGGGTTTGGAGCCGGACTTGCGGTATTTATGTTCTGTGGATTTGTAAGATCCATACCGCTTGAAATTGAGGAATCAGCCATGATCGATGGGTGTAACCCGGTTCAGACGTATTTCAAGATCGTATTTCCGATTATGAAGCCGACAGCAATTTCAGTAGCGATTCTGGAAACCATGTGGGTATGGAATGATTACCTGTTACCTTATCTGGTATTAAAAATCAATAAATATAAGACGATCCAGATTGCAATCCAGTATCTGAAGGGTGGTTATGGAGCCATTGATATGGGAGCTATGATGGCTATGATCGTGCTGGCTATTATCCCGATCATTTTATTTTATGGATTCTGCCAGAAATACATCATAGAGGGTGTTATATCAGGAGCAGTAAAGGGTTAGGAGGAGAAGAGGAAAATGAGAAAGAGCGGTATATTGCTTCCGGTTTCCAGTTTGCCGTCAGCATATGGGATCGGGTGCTTTTCCGGGGAGGCATATGAATTTATAGATAAACTTAAGGCAGCAGGGCAGTCTTACTGGCAGATTCTTCCTCTTGGACCTACAAGCTACGGAGATTCTCCTTATCAGTCATTTTCCTCTTTTGCAGGAAATCCATATTTTATCAGTCTTGATGATCTTGTAGAAGATGGGTATCTGACCAGGGAAGACTGTACTTCATGTGATTTTGGTGACAATGAGGAATATGTTGATTATGAAAAGCTTTATAAAAACAGATTTCTATTGCTGAGAAAAGCATATGAGAACAGCCACATTAAGGATAATGTGGAGTTTCAGTCCTTTGTCCTGGAAAATAAGGACTGGCTGGATAATTATGCTTTATATATGGCAGTAAAAACACATTTTAACAATACCTGCTGGGTAGAGTGGGATGAGGATATCAAACTCAGGAAGCCGGAAGCACTTAAGAAATATCAGAAGGAATATGCAGATGAAGTAGAGTTTTACCAGTTCCAGCAGTATTTGTTTGCAAAACAATGGAAGGCTCTGAAGGCATATGCCAATCAAAATGGTATAAAGATCATTGGAGATATCCCGATTTATGTAGCATTTGACAGTTCGGATGCATGGGCAAATCCTGAACTTTTCCAGTTTGATGAAAAATGCAATCCGATCGCTGTGGCAGGCTGCCCGCCTGATGGATTCTCCGCAACAGGACAGCTTTGGGGAAATCCGCTGTACCGTTGGGAATATCATAAGGAAACAGGCTATGCCTGGTGGCTGAACAGATTGGAAGCGACCTTTGAGAAATACGATGTACTCAGGATTGATCATTTCCGTGGATTCGATGAATACTATGCGATTCCCTACGGAGAGCCGACAGCAGAAAATGGACAATGGGAGCCGGGACCTGGATATGATCTGTTTAAAACGATGAAGGCAGCGCTTGGCAAAAAGGATATTATTGCAGAAGATCTTGGATTTTTGACTCCTTCTGTGTTAAAATTAGTAAAAAAGACAGGTTATCCGGGAATGAAGGTATTACAGTTTGCTTTTGATTCCAGGGAAGAGAGTGATTATCTGCCACACAATTATACGAAGAATTGTGTAGTATATACCGGTACCCATGACAATGACACAACAGAAGGCTGGTTTACGGCACTTTCTGCAAAAGACAGGCGTTTTTGCAGAAATTATCTGGATATAAAGGGCAGAGGTCAGGGCAAGATCCATACAGCGCTGATCCGTACGGCTCTTGCAAGTGTGGCAGATACGGCGATCATTCCGATGCAGGACTATCTTGGATTGGATTCCAGGGCAAGAATCAATACACCGTCAACGCTTGGAAATAACTGGAAGTGGCGGATGAAGGCAGATGCATTTACCGGGGAACTTGCAGAGGAGATCAGAAAGATGACTAAGCTGTATGGAAGGCTCTGATACATGAGTGAAATTACCATTAAAGACGTGGCCAGAATCTGCGGTGTGGGTGTAAGCACCGTATCAAGGGCCTTAAATAACCACCCAGATATTAATCCGGAGACCAGGGATAAGATCCTGAGTGTGATCAAGGAGAATAACTATATCCCGAATAACAGTGCACGGAACCTGAAGCGTCAGGATGCTAAGGCGATTGCGGTTCTCGTAAAAGGTATCGACAATTCCTTTTTCAATGAAATGATCAAGGATATGGAAGCGGAATGCAAAAAGAAAAAGTATTCTCTGGTGCTTCATCATGTAGGGTTTATGGAGGATCAGGTAGACGCTGCACTGGAGCTGGTAAAGGAAAAGAGACTCCGGGGGATTGTATTCCTGGGTGGCTATTTTGAAAATAATGAAAAGAAGCTGGAACAGCTTCATGTACCCTTTGTCCTGAGTACAGCAGGAGCGGTTCCAACCAGCTACAGCAGGAATCTATATTCTTCTGTATGTGTGGATGATGAAAAGGAAAGCTATAAGATGACGGATTACCTGATCCGTCAGGGACATCATAATATTGCGATCATCTACGAAAAGGGAATGACAGAATCTATCAGTATGCTTCGCCTTCGGGGATATCAGAGAGCATTATCGGATCACGGGATTCCTGTGAGAGAAGAGCTGATGCTGGCCACCAGACCAGATATTAAAGATTTTTCACTGGAAAATGGTTATGCGGTTACGAAAGATTTTTTGCAGAAAAAGATAGAATGTACAGCTATTTATGCTATTTCCGATATCATGGCGATCGGTGCCGGAAAGGCACTGGCAGAAGAGGGTCTCAGAGTGCCTGAGGATATGTCACTTGCAGGATTTGACGGAGTAAACATTGGAGGATATGTGAATCCTTCCCTGACTACGATCAAACAGCCCGGTGAAAAGATAGCACAGGAAACGATGAAGCTTTTATTTGACATGATCTTGAAAAAAGCAGAATGTCAACATAAAATATTTGATGGAGAATTAGTTGTAAGAGGATCTACAAGATGTATCTGATTCTGATGTTGCTTGGCTGTATTTGTTTATTCTATTTTATAGTGGTGGCAGTTGCGGGGCATGGAACCAGTTTTTATTTTATCTGGCTGTTTCTGGCACTGTGCTCATTTTTATCTGCCCTGTCTGTGAGAACAGGGATCATTACGAAATATTTGCCTATGTGGCTGAAAAGACTGTTTCTGATACTGGTTGGTATTGGAGCAGTTCTTTTTGTCGTTGTAGAAGGGATGATTTTTACAGGATATGTGCAGAGGGGAGAAAGTGACTGCGATTATCTGATTGTTCTTGGAGCACAGATGAAACCGGACGGACCATCCAGAGTACTGCAGTACCGGCTGGATGCAGCCTATGATTATCTGGTGGAGAATCCGGATACGAAAGTGATCGTGTCCGGGGGTCAGGGCAGCGATGAAATGATCTCAGAGGCACAGGGAATGTATGATTATCTGGCAGGACGGGGTATAGAAAAGGAAAGGATCATCAGAGAGGATCGATCCGTAAATACTGTGCAGAATCTTAAGTATTCAGCAGAATTCCTGGACAGGGAGCAGGACAGCGTATGTATCGTGAGCAATAATTTCCATATGTTCCGGGCCAGAAGGCTTGCTGAAAAATTAGGTTATCAGAAAGTCTGCGGTCTTGCAGCCAAGGGAGATCCGGTTCTGATGGCGAACAATATGCTCCGGGAATTCTTCGGAGTAATGAAAGATTTCACTTATGGGAATTTGTAAGGAGGGAATGGCGTGAATGAGGTAGAACAGTTAAGGAAGATCATCGGTGAAAGTAACAATATTGTTTTTTTTGGTGGAGCCGGAGTTTCAACGGAAAGTGGGATACCGGATTTCAGAAGTGTAGATGGATTGTATCATCAGAAATATGATTATCCGCCGGAAACAATCCTGAGTCATACCTTCTATAGAAGAAAACCAGAAGAATTTTTCCGTTTTTATAAGGACAAGATGCTCTGCCTTTCTGCAAAGCCAAATGTGGCACACCGGAAGCTGGCTGAATGGGAAAAGGAAGGAAAACTGAAGGCTGTAATCACCCAGAATATTGATGGACTGCATCAAGCGGCAGGCAGTAAGGAAGTACTGGAGCTTCATGGAAGCGTACTCAGGAACTATTGTGAGGACTGCGGAGCTTTTTATGATGCAGAATATGTGCTGCATGCTGACGGAGTTCCAAGGTGTGAAAAGTGTGGAGGCCCAGTCAAGCCAGATGTGGTTCTGTATGAGGAAGGGCTGAATCAGGAAACACTGGATAAGGCCGTCAGATATATCAGGGAAGCAGACGTGCTGATCGTGGGAGGAACATCACTGGTTGTTTATCCGGCAGCAGGGCTGATTGATTATTACAGGGGAAATAAGCTGATCCTGATTAACAAGACACCTACGGCAAGAGATCAGATGGCAGATCTTGTGGTAACAGGAAGTATCGGAGAAATATTTTCACAGTTATAAGGAGCAGATTATGGATGTCAGGGTAGGAGATGTACTGAGACTTAAGAAAAAACATCCCTGTGGCAGCTATGAATGGGAGGTCCTGAGGATCGGGGCAGACTTCCGGCTGAAGTGCTGTGGATGCAGCCATCAGATCATGTCGCCAAGAAAGCAGATAGAGAAAAATATCAAAGAAATTATAAGATAAAGGCTTGCCAAGGGGTGGTTTTTATGGTATCATTTTAATCCGTGGTATGTTGAAAATGCCTGATTATGCAGCAAATGTATAAGGCAAATTACAAATTCCTTGCTCCTGTAAACAGAAGGCAGGGGCCAGAGACCAAAAGGAGGTAGAAGCATGAGCAAATATGAATTAGCCGTTGTTGTAAGTGCGAAAATCGAGGATGATGAAAGAGCAGCAGTAGTTGACAAGTGCAAGGCGCTGATCGAGAGATTTGGCGGTACTGTTACCAACGTTGACGACTGGGGTAAGAAGAGAATGGCTTATGAAGTCCAGAAGATGAAAGACGCATTCTATTACTTCATTCAGTTCGACGCTGAGACATCTGCACCGGTTGAAATTGAAAACCGTATCCGCATCATGGACAACGTTCTCAGATTTTTGATCGTAAAACAGGACGAGGTATAGAAAGTACACTATAGTACTTCCAAAGAGAGGGACACATGAACAAAGTAATACTTATGGGTCGATTGACAAGAGATCCCGAGGTGAGATATTCACAGGGTGAGAATGCTTTGGCAATAGCCAGATACACACTTGCTGTAGACCGCAGGTTTAACCGTAACAATTCTGATGAACAGACAGCAGACTTCATTAACTGTGTGGCTTTTGGACGTGCAGGTGAATTTGCAGAGAAGTATTTCAGAAAGGGAACCAAGGTTGCTGTTACCGGTCGTATCCAGACAGGCAGCTATACCAACAAGGATGGTGTCAGAGTCTACACGACAGAGGTTGTGGTAGAAGAGCAGGAATTTGCTGAAAGCAAAAACAGTTCCGGTAGTGACGGGGGTTATACCGGTGGAGGAAACAGAGCGCCTGAACCTTCAGGTGCCGGTGACGGTTTCATGAACATTCCGGATGGAATTGACGAGGAGCTGCCATTTAACTAATGGGTTGCGGCGTCAGCTGCAAAATAAGACAGGAGGCAATTTATTATGGCATATAATAAAACAGAGAAATCCGATTCTCCTATGAGAAGAAAAGGCGGAATTCGCAGAAGAAAGAAAGTATGCGTATTCTGTGGTAAAGATAATGTGATCGATTACAAGGATACAGCCAAGTTAAAGAGATATGTATCTGAGAGAGGAAAGATCCTTCCCAGAAGAATCACTGGAAACTGTGCAAAGCATCAGAGAGCTCTGACAGTAGCAATCAAGAGAGCGCGTCATATCGCTCTTATGCCTTACGTTCAGGACTAATTCCTGAACCAGGACAGATAAAGAAATATAAGCCTTTGAGTATTGCAATACAAGTACTCAGAGGCTTTTCTTTTGTGGCTTTTCAGTAATGCCATGGTATTATCCTGGCTGATATGACCATGGTACTCTGTCGGAAAAGGTCAGAATGAGGAAGAAGAATAGAGTGGAAACTTTCCCGGAAAAATGATATACTGATACAGTATTATGTTAGGAAAGAATCTGGTTTTTACAGAGGTATTGAAATGGCTTCTAAAAAAAGAAATATGAAGTTAAAGGGAAGGCTGAAGAGCTATACGCAGACTTCTTTGTATCTGGGATTTTTACTGGTTGCAGTAAATCTTCTGGTGTATATCCTGGACGTGCCCTCAGGACTTGTCCTTACCTGCTTTACCCTTTTTTATTTTGGGATTACAGTATTGCTGCAGCTTTATAATAAGCCTATTATCATGAATGAACTTGTGAGCTTTGCGACCCAGTACGGGCAGATCCAGAAGGTATTGCTCCGGGAGCTGGAGCTGCCTTATGCCATGCTGGACGAGGAAGGACGGATCATCTGGACTAATGCCAGATTCGAGGAGGTCGTACATAAGGAAAAGGGGTACCGTAAGTCCATTACATCTCTGTTTCCATCAATCACCAGAGAGAAGCTTCCGGATGAGGAAGATGAGGTATCATTTCCCATTGTCTTTGAAGACAGGAATTATGAGGTGAGGATGCGTAAAATCTCCATGAGGGAGATGGCGCAGAACAGTGATATTATCGATGGGGAAGGATACGATGGCTGCCTGATCGCTTTTTACCTGTTTGATGAAACAGCGCTTAAGATTGCCCTGCAGGAGGTAGACGATCAGAGCCTTGCTGTGGGAATGATCTATCTGGATAATTATGAGGAAGCACTTGACAGTGTAGAGGAGGTCAGAAGGTCGCTTCTGACTGCGCTTATTGACCGGAAAGTGAATAAATATATTGCCGCTCTCGATGGAATCTGCAAGAAGATCGAGAAGGACAAGTATATGGTCATTCTCCGGAAAAAATCTGTCACGATCCTCCGGGAGAATAAATTTGACCTGCTGGATGATGTCAAGACTGTTAATATTGGAAATGAGATGGCAGTAACGATCAGCATCGGGCTGGGACTGGACGGACTTTCCTATGCACAGAACTATGAATTTGCCAGAAATGCGATCGATCTTGCTCTTGGAAGAGGTGGTGATCAGGCGGTAGTCAAGACACCGGAGAATACGATCTACTTTGGTGGCAAGAGCCAGCAGGTAGAGAAGAACACGAGAGTAAAGGCCAGAGTAAAGGCACAGGCTCTCAGGGAAATTATATCTGGCAAGGATCAGGTTCTTATCATGGGGCACAGGCTTCCGGATGCAGACAGCTTCGGTGCAGCGGTGGGCATTTACCGGATTGCACGTATTCTGGAGAAGGAAGCCCACATTGTACTGAATGAGGTAGGAAAGGGTATTAAGCCCATGGTAGAGCTCTTTCAGCATAATGAAGACTATGAGAATATGATAATCAACAATCAGCAGGCACTTGAATATGCGGGTGGAAATACGGCACTTGTGGTTGTGGATGTGAATAAACCAAGTATCACAGAATTCCCGGATCTGCTCAGGTTGTGTAAATCAATTGTTGTGCTGGATCATCACAGGCAGGGAACAGAAATTATTGAGAATGCAACATTGTCTTATGTTGAGGCATATGCTTCCTCTGCCTGCGAAATGGTTTCTGAGATCTTACAGTATATAGGAGATAATATCAGAATTTCTCCTGAGGAAGCAGACTGTATGTATTCCGGCATTATGATCGATACCAATAACTTTATGGGTAAGACAGGCGTCCGGACTTTTGAGGCAGCAGCGTTTCTTAGAAGGAACGGTGCAGATGTGACGAGAGTCCGCAAGCTGTTCCGTGAGGATGCTATTGAGTATAAAGCGAAAGCAGATGCTGTCAGCCAGGCGGAAATTTACAGGAATGCCTTCGCAATTTCCACATGCACCAGTGAAGATATAGAAAGTCCTACGATTGTAGGTGCACAGGCAGCTAATGAGCTTCTGAATATCAGAGGAGTCAAAGCAAGCTTTATCATGACAGAATATCAGAATCAGATTTTTGTCAGTGCGAGGTCTATTGATGAGATCAATGTGCAGATCATTATGGAGAAGATGGGTGGAGGCGGACACCTGAATACGGCAGGCTGCCAGCTGTCAGGTATTTCTATTTCGGAAGCAATCGGAATTCTGAAGGCAACGCTGGATACAATGATCGAAGACGGTGAGCTCGTGCTGGAGTGATCACCGGAAGGAGGATACAGATGAAAGTAATTTTGACACAGGATGTAAAAGCACTTGGAAAAAAGGGACAGGTTGTTGACATTAATGATGGCTATGCCAGAAACTATGTGCTGCCAAAGAAGCTGGGCATAGAAGCAAATGGTGCTAATCTGAATGACCTGAAACTGAAAAATGCCAATGATGAAAAAGTGGCTAAGGAACAGCTGGAAGAGGCCAGGGCATTTGCGAAAATAATGGACGGGGAAGAAGTCGTGGTTTCTATTAAAGCCGGAGAAGGCGGAAGAACCTTTGGATCTGTTTCCACGAAAGAAATTGCAGCTGCTTACAAACAGCAGTGTGGTAAGGAGATCGATAAAAAGAAGATCCAGCTTCCGGAGGCAATAAAAAGCTTTGGCGTGTATGAAGTGTCTGTTAAGCTTCATCCCAAGGTAACAGGTAAGCTGAAGGTTAAGGTTACAGAAGCGAAATAAGGTAAGAGGAAGCAGGTAATGGCAGCAGAAGAGGCGCTTTTAAAAAGAGTATTACCACAGAATATGGAAGCTGAGCAGGCTGTGGTCGGCTCTATGATCATGGATAAGGAAGCAATATCGGTGGCATCTGAAATGCTTACTGGGGATGATTTTTACAGTAAGCAGTATGGGGTAGTTTTTGATACCATGGTGGAGCTGAATGATCAGGGAAAAGCGGTAGATCCGGTTACACTGCAGGACAGGCTGAGAGCGAAGGATGTCCCTCCCGAGATGGTGAGTCTTGATTTTATCCGTGATATCATGCGCTCGGTCACAACTTCTGCCAATGTAAAGTACTATGCCGGTATTGTGGCAGAGAAATCGACACTTCGGAAACTGATCCGCCTGAATCAGGAGATTGAAAATACATGTTATGCTGGTAAGGAAGATCTGGAAGTGATCCTGGAAAGCACAGAGAAAAAAGTATTTGAACTGGTACAGAAGAGAAATACCGGTGAATATGTGCCGATCCGCCAGGTTGTCATGAATGCCATGGACAGGATCGAAAAGGCTTCCAGAAATCAGGGGAATGTAACGGGAATTGCAACAGGTTTCCTGGATCTTGATTATAAGACAGCCGGTATGCAGCCTGCTGACCTTGTTCTGGTGGCTGCAAGACCCTCTATGGGTAAAACTGCCTTTGTGTTAAATATTGCCCAGCATGTGGCTTTTAAGCTGAATCAGACAGTAGCTATATTCAGCCTGGAAATGAGTAAGGAACAGCTTGTGAACCGTCTTTTCTCCCTGGAGTCCCGGGTGGATTCCCAACACCTTCGTACAGGTAATCTGACTGATATGGAGTGGGAGAAGCTGATAGAAAGCGCAGGAGTGATCGGACAGTCCAATCTGATCATCGACGATACACCTGGTATCAGCATTGCAGAGCTGCGATCCAAATGCCGGAAGTATAAGATGGATCATGATCTGAAAATGATCATTATCGACTACTTGCAGCTCATGAGTGGAGGCGGAAGAGGCAGTGAATCCAGACAGCAGGAGATTTCTGATATTTCGCGTTCGCTGAAAGCACTGGCAAGAGAATTGTCAGTCCCTGTAATCGCCTTGTCACAGCTCAGCCGTGCAGTAGAGCAGAGACCGGATCACAGACCTATGTTGTCTGACCTGCGTGAATCCGGAGCGATTGAGCAGGATGCCGATGTTGTTATGTTTATTTACCGTGATGATTATTACAATAAAGATACCGATAAGAAAGGAATCGCAGAGATCATTATAGCCAAGCAGAGAAACGGCCCTATTGGTACGGTAGAGCTGGTATGGCTGCCAGATTATACCAAGTTTGCCAATATGGAGCGGTAAAAATACAGAGGCTGACTATTTATATAACAATATGGATTATGATTACGAAAGAGAACAGACAAAAGAAGTCCGTTCTCTTTTTTGTATAAAAGGAGGAAAAAATGAAACAGGCAGAAAAAACATATCTGATTTCCGATGCAGCGAAGAGGGTACAGGTGGAATCCCATGTACTGAGATACTGGGAGGAGGAACTGAAGCTTCCGATCAAAAGAAATGAGATGGGACACCGCTATTATACAGAAGATGATATCAGAAGATTTCAGGAGGTACGCGATCTAAAAGAACAGGGACTGCAGCTGAAAGCAATCCGGAACGTTCTGATGAGAGAGGAACAGGAGGGAATGAAACGTCATGTGGTAATGGTGAATAAAGGAGAATTCATGCCTGTTCCTGAGGAAAGCAGGGAGGCAAAGAGCCTGCGCCTGCAGCAGCTTCTGCAGAATATGATTGCCGAGGCAGTAAGAAGTAATAACAGGGAAATGTGTGACGATATCAAGGAAAGCATATTAAAAGAACTGGATTATCAGTTCCGGCAGCAGGAGGAAAGGGAAGAGGAAAGAGATGGGCAGCAGATCAGACGACAGGAGGAATACTACAGACAGCTTGATGAGCTTCTCCGTGTAAGAAGCAAGGGAAAACGGTGGGAAAAGAAGAATAAAGGCAGTACAGAGCCTTCTGCAGATGAGATTACATTATTTGCACAGAAGCGGAAAATGCCAGAACAGAAGGTACAGGAAGTATGTGGACAGGCAGAGGAAAGAGTGCCTTCTGCGGATGAAAAGGCTGGAAAGAAGAAAGGCGGATTTTTTCTAAGTAAAAAGCGTTCAATCGTATGATTGAACGCTTCTCTTATCTGTCTGTAAAATTCAGATTTCAGATTACTCTTCAGAGATAGCTCCAACAGGGCATCCGCCTGCACAGGAACCACAACTGATACAAGTATTCTTGTCGATTTCGAACTTGCCATCGCCTTCTGCGATAGCGCTTACAGGACACTGTGCTGCACAGGCACCACAGGAAATACAAGAATCACCGATTACATATGCCATAATTTTATCCTCCTTATTTACGGGTATCAAGTGATATTGTTGATACCATTTAATCAATAAAACTTAAGTGTATTGTAATATAAAAGCGAAGCTATTACAAGCTTATTTCGAAAAATTATCATTAATTATCTGGTAAATTCCAGGATATCTTTTGCATTTTTGATGCGATCCGGAGTTGGAGGATCAATGCCTTCAAGCTTATAGGGAATGCCCAGCTCCTTCCATTTATAAGCACCTAATGTGTGATAGGGAAGAACTTCAACCTTAGTTACAGTCTTCAGGGTATCGATAAATTCCCGTGTCTTTTTAAGGTACACATCATTGTCTGTAATACCTGGAACAAGGACATGACGGATCCACATATTAATACCCTGATCAGACAGATATCTCGCACAGTCAAGAATATTCTTGTTGGTATGACCTGTGAGTTTGATATGTTCAGCGTCATCAATGTGTTTGATATCAAGCATAACAAGATCAGTATATTTGATCAATTCATTAAACTTGGAGAAGAAAGGCTCTTCTCTAGTAAAAGGCTGTGCAGAGGTATCCAGCGTGGTATTGATACCACGCTCATGAGCCTTACGGAAAAGATCTACCAGAAAATCAATCTGTAATAGGGCTTCACCGCCACTGACAGTGATGCCGCCTTCTTTGCCCCAGTAGCTGCGGAAACGTTCTGCCTTGTCCAAAAGCTCATCGGCAGTCATCAGATTATCCGTCTCCGGATTCCAGGTGTCTACATTGTGACAGTACATACACCGCATATTGCAGCCCTTTAAGAAAATGAGATAACGGATACCGGGGCCATCTACAGCTCCGAATGATTCTAATGAGTGAATTCTACCTTTGATCATAGTGTCCTTTCTCTGCCGTGCTGGCAGCCATGGGGATAATTAATATAGTAACAATTTCTGAAAAAGGGGCCGGGCTTATGCCCGACCCCCTGTATTTGTCTTTGCTGTAAACCTGCTAAAGATTAAAGGCTCTTATGACAGGTTCTTGCAATAACATCATCCTGCTGTTCCTTGGTCAGGCTGATAAACTTAACAGCATAACCAGATACACGGATGGTGAAGTTTGCGTACTCAGGCTTCTCAGGATGTGCCTGTGCATCTAACAGCTTCTCGGTACCAAATACGTTAACGTTGAGGTGATGAGCTCCACGATCGAAGTAACCATCAAGAACGCTAACCAGAGTATTCTTCTGCTCGTTAAGATCATGGCCAAGTGCTGAAGGAGCCATAGTCTGTGTATTGGAAATACCATCCAGAGCATACTCATAAGGAAGCTTAGCAACAGAGTTCAGGGAAGCAAGAAGTCCACACTGCTCTGCACCGTAAGACGGTGAAGCACCAGGAGCAAAAGGTGTGTAAGCAGCTCTTCCATCAGGAAGTGCACCGGTTGCCTTACCATAAACAACGTTGGAAGTAATGGTCAGGATAGATGTTGTAGGCTCAGAATTTCTGTAGGTCTTGTTCTTCTTGATCTTCTCCATGAAGGTCTTAAGAAGCCATACAGCGAACTCATCAGCTCTTGGATCATCATTACCATACTTAGGGAACTCGCCTTCTGTCTTGAAGTCAACAGCGCAGCCCTGGTCATCACGGATAACTTTAACCTTAGCATACTTGATAGCGGACAGAGAGTCTGCTACATGAGAAAGTCCTGCAATACCGGTAGCGAATGTTCTTCTTACGTCAGTATCAATCAGAGCCATCTCTGCTGCTTCGTAATAATACTTATCATGCATATAGTGGATCAGGTTCAGGATGTTAACATACAGAGCTGCACACCAGTCAAGCATGATATCATATTTGTGCATAACTTCGTCGAAATCAAGGTACTCGGAAGTAATAGGTGCGATTTCAGGACCGCACTGCATATGCTTGCCTTCTTTATCAAGATGCTTCTCATCCTTACCACCATTGATAGCGTAAAGGAGACATTTAGCAAGGTTAGCACGAGCACCAAAGAACTGGATCTCCTTACCAGTCTGTGTAGCGGATACACAGCAGCAGATGCTGTAGTCATCGCCCCAGATAGGCTTCATAACATCATCGTTCTCATACTGGATGGAAGATGTGTTAACGGAAATCTTAGCTGCATACTTCTTGAAGTTCTCAGGAAGAGCGCTTGAGTACAGAACTGTCAGGTTCGGCTCAGGGCTGGGTCCCATGTTTTCAAGAGTATGAAGGAAACGATAGTCGTTCTTTGTAACCATATGACGGCCATCCATTCCGATACCAGCAACTTCAAGAGTAGCCCATACAGGGTCACCGGAGAAGAGCTGGTTGTAAGAAGGAATACGGGCGAACTTAACCATACGGAACTTCATGGTCATATGGTCGATCAGTTCCTGAGCTTCCTTCTCTGTCAGAGTACCCTCAGCAAGGTCTCTGTTGATATAGATATCAAGGAAGGTGGAGATACGTCCTACGGACATTGCTGCACCGTTCTGTGTCTTGATTGCTGCAAGGTATCCGAAGTATAACCACTGTATAGCTTCCTTGGCATTGGTAGCAGGACCTGAAATATCATAGCCATAGATCTTAGCCATTTCCTTCATGCCCTTCAGAGCCTTGATCTGGTCAGCGATTTCTTCTCTTAAACGGATGGTTTCCTCATCCATAGTACCGTTACCGCAGTTCTTCTTGTCATCCATCTTCTTCTGGATCAGGAAATCGATACCATACAGAGCAACTCTTCTGTAGTCACCTACGATACGTCCACGTCCGTAAGTATCAGGAAGACCTGTAACGATATGTGTATGACGAGCAACCTTCATCTCGTCTGTATAAGCATCAAATACTGCCTGGTTGTGTGTCTTGTGGTAATCATTGAAGATCTTGTGGAACTTCTCGTTTACCTGATAGCCATAGGTGCTTGCTGCTTCCTCAGCCATCTTGATACCACCATAAGGCATAAATGCTCTCTTTAAAGGCTTGTCTGTCTGCAGACCAACGATCTGCTCAAGATCCTTCATAGACTCATCGATATATCCAGGGCCATAAGCGGTCAGACTGGATACAACCTCTGTCTCGCATTCAAGAACGCCGTTGTGCTCACGCTCTTCCTTCTGTAACTCCTGCAGTCTGCCCCAAAGCTTATCTGTTGCTTCGGTAGAACCCTCCAGGAAGCTCTCATCCCCATCATAGGGAGTGTAGTTGGTCTGGATGAAGTTACGTACATTAACGTCTACATCCCAATGGCCATCTTTTTTAAAGCCTCTCCATGCTTCTGCCATGAAAATTTACCTCCTTCTCGGTAAAACAATAATATTATCAACAGGGAAGTCAGAATTTATACTGATTCCATGCTGTTCTTTACGATAAAAGTGTACTACCAGGCAAGGGTCAGTGTCAACCGTTTTGCGCAATGTACATGGTTTTGTACACGAATTCGACAGACGTAAAATCAGACGAAAAATAAAGCGTATACTTGAAAGAAGAAAAGGAAAGTATTATACTGAACAGACAGCGAATAAAAAGGAGGTATGGAAATGGCACAGATCACAAAGGACATGACGATTGGCGAGATCTTAAGAACGAATCCGGCAGTTGCCCCTATTCTGATGGAAGCAGGCATGCATTGCCTTGGATGCCCCTCCGCACAGGCAGAAAGCCTTGAGGAAGCAGCTATGGTTCATGGAATGGATATTGAAGACCTTATGACCAGGATCGCAGCTCTGTAGGAGCGGGATCCCGATATGATCAGATAGGAAAGTAAAGCCCTCCGGAAATCATTACATATGATTTCTCCGAAGGGCTTTTCATATTCTGATATACAGAAAAGTCTGTCATATGGCAGGACTTTTGTGATTGCACTGTTTACATGCAGGATAACGATTGCAGGGCGTCATTCTTGATGACGGGTTCATAGTGCTCTTCCAGATACGACTCGGAGGCGGGAACAGATTTGGCCGCACTGCTGTATTCGGAAAGAATATTGCATATTTTGTTGAATTCCACCGGTGTGTGTCCATTTTTGGACAGAACCAGAATGTAGGTGCCATCTTCCTGACGATACAGGGAGTTTTCACCATGATAGCAGCCTGAAAGGACATGGGAAAGACGTAAAACCTCATCCAGGGAATGGAAAAGATAAAGTCTTGTCAGCTCCATGGATGAATTCTCAGCCAGTTTTTTCTGAAGAGCTTCCTTAATGGAACGGATCTTGCTGCTGGTATCCTGGAGAGGCTCTTTCGTACCGGTATCAGAAGATGACTTTTCACCGGCAGTATCTGACTGCTTTCCCTGTACCCGGCGGAACAGATCCAGCACATCATCTGCGCTTTCAGCAAGAGCTTCTGCAGTATCTGCTGCATCCGCATCTTCATGGACGGAAGGGGCAAACTTGGAAAAACGTGTATCAAGCTCTTCCGGATCCTCCACTTTGGTGATGATCAGAACGATACATTCGGAACTAAGGGGAATAGCCTCTATCATTAAAGGAATATCATCCGCTTCAAACCCAAATTCAAATGATGCCTGCTGCATCATATCGCGGAACAGATCCTTTGCCTTTTCAGTGCCATAGGCGAGTTCGCTGAGCTTGAGTTCTCTGTCTGCCAGATCTTCTCTGGTCAGGGTACAGCGAATCTGGTGGTCATTTACTTTTTCGATTTTCATATTTATCACATCCTTACTATTAAGATACTGTTATCCTGCAATTTGGTGACAATAAACTTAATGTATCTATACTTTATACTTTGCATGAATCTAAGTCAATAGGAGCATACCGAGTTTAAAAAAATTTTATAAATCCACTTCTGCAACACGTAATTTAGAAAAAAAGAATAAAAAAAATATTAACAACGCACATAATATCTTGCGCAAAAAAGTATGGGGAGATACAATGCGCATATGAGGTGCTTCCGGATAAATCCTGTATCAGAAGGAGGCATGGTAGAGTTTATATTTAATTTTCAAAGCAAAATCTAATCTTCTCATTTTTTATATGATTCCCGGCGGAATGTCATTCCAGTTTATTTAGCCGGAAGAGAAGATGTCTTACAGGCTTATCATTCGTGCAAGGCCTGTCGCGAATATTTCCCCAACAGATGATCACTGTTATAATTCACTGAAATTTCGCTAATCGGTATTGGTTTGATACATATCCGGCATCTCTGCAAAAGCATTATTATTATCGTCAGAAAATGAAAAACTATAATCAGCTTTCAGATTAAATTTCCCGGGTGGAAGCAACATACCACAAAACCTTTTGGAGCAATCTGCAGGAAGAATGGTCTGGAAGCTAAGCGGAGGGATCCTTTATGGAAGAACGAAATGAAACGTCTTCGCAGGTTCTGTATGAGAACCTTAAAAAATGGGAGGAAACAGGGGTCAGGCTCTATCTGGACGGCGTTCCGGCATCACTTAAATCCATTGAGCAGAACTGTGTGATGGAGGACAGCATGTATATGCCTGACTATGTGACTGATCAGAATGGAAAGATAACAGAAATCAGATATGACAGGATTTCTCTTAAATAAGCCTCCTGTTACTGCTTTATCTGCATACCGGACTGTCAGGACAGGCAGCCCCCTGTATCCGGCGGACAAGTAAAATGTCTGCATAACAGATGCTGGCAGAAAGGATGCAGGTAAGCGGTAATCTGATGAAAATGTACTTATCTCTGAGCCGCAAAAAAAGTCAAAAATTGTAATGACGGTAAGAGTAATGTTTGTTATAATATAGGGCGATTGGAGGAAAGGCGGCATGAAGAAAAAAATCATTCCCATAGTAATCGCAATCGTCCTTATTATAATCATAGGCGGCGTGACTTTTGGAAGCAGAATTCTGGAGAAATATTCCTATTCTAAGGAAAGGGCAGACCTGAACGTCTACTATGGCATTACCGGTTCACAGGAGGCAGCAATTGTGCTGCAGGATGAGATCGTGGAAGAAAAGGCCAGGATATCAGACGGCATCTGTTATCTTGATATGGCAACGATCCATAAATATCTGAATGACAGATTTTATGTGGATGGGGGAGAAGGGCTGCTGCTTTATACCCTGCCGGAGGATATTGTAAGAAACAGTATCGGCAGCAGTGTGAAGGAGACAGCACAGGGAAGTGAAGAACTTGGCTATACGGCAGCTATATGGGAGGGAGATACCCTTTATGTGGCGCTTGATTATATAAAACAGTATACAAATTTTTCCTACCAGCTTTTCACGGATCCCTACAGGATCCAGCTTACAACGGAATGGCCATCTTACGAGGTGGCATCCATCAGCAAAAATACGCAGGTCAGAGTGAAGGGTGGCGTCAAGAGTGAGATCCTTACTGATGTACAGAAGGGAGACCAGGTATCCGTTCTGGAACAGATGGAAACCTGGAGCAAGGTGAAAACGGCAGACTCGGTGATCGGCTATGTGGAGAATAAGAGACTGACCGGCATCCGGAGTGAACAGCCGATCCCGGTCACTGATTATCAGGAACCGGAATATACCAGTCTGACAAGGGATCACAAGATCAACCTCGGCTGGCATGTTGTTGCCAGTGCAGGAGGAAATGATACCTTTAACAGTGTTACAGCGAACGCAGGGAATCTGAACGTGATTTCACCGACATGGTTTAAGCTCTGTGATAATGAAGGCGGTTATACCAGCTTTGCCAGTGCAGACTATGTGCAGAAGGCTCACGACAGGGGACTTGAGGTATGGGCACTTATTGAAAATATTGAATACAAGGACAGTATCAGTATGTATGAGATCCTGTCATCCACCACAACAAGACAGAAGCTGATCGACAGTCTGATGAATGATCTTATTACTTATGGAATTGATGGGATCAATGTGGATTTCGAACAGCTCAGCATGGACTGCGGAGAGCACTTCGTGGAATTTATCAGGGAGCTTTCGGTAGCATGCAGAAAGAATGGAAAGGTTCTGTCTGTTGATAACTATGTACCAAGAGATTTTAATGATTATTATGACCGTAAAGAGCAGGGGATCGTAGCGGATTATGTGATCGTTATGGGGTATGATGAGCATTATGCCGGCAGCAAGGAAGCCGGCAGTGTGGCATCTATTGATTATGTGGAGGACGGTATAGCGCAGACAGTCAAGGAAGTGCCGGCAGAGAAGGTGATCAATGCGATCCCGTTCTATACAAGAATCTGGGAAACGACCGGAGACGGGATCAGCAGCCAGGCAGTGGATATGGTGACTGCTGAACAGTTTATCAGCAATCATGGTATTACAGCAGAGTGGGATGAAACTACCTGTCAGAATTATGGAGAGTATACCAGTGGAGATTCCAGATATCAGGTATGGCTGGAAGATGCAGATTCCATCAAGGTCAAACTGAATGTTATGGAGAATTATGGAATCGGCGGCGTGGCTGAGTGGAGACTCGGATTTGAAAAGCCGGAGATCTGGGATGTGATCGGAGAGTATCTGGACAAATAAACACTGAATATCAGAAGAGATGAAAGGAAAATGACAGAGAGTCTGCAAGAGAAAAGCAGATTCTCTGAGGCAGGAAAAGATGTGGGCAGAAGGAGCAGCCACCGGGAATACCGGCGGCTGTTTTTTCATATTTATATTAGGAAAAGAGCGGTATGGTTTGGAAATATGACAGAGAACCAGAACAGAATATTACGGCTTGTGATGACAGGGATCCTTTTGTTTTCCATGTTTCTGACAGCAGGAAGGGCTGGAAGCTATGTGTCTTCCATAAGGGTGCAGACATATGGGGACAGCGTCCAAAAGGGATCACAGAACAGTGGCAGCTCCTGGGTGGAAGAGCAGGATGAGAAGGGTGTGTGGAAAAAAAACAGAAAAATGGCAAAGTACTGTGTGGTAGTGGATGCAGGACATGGCGGCTCAGATCCTGGCAAGGTGGGAATCAACCAGGCACTTGAAAAGGATGTCAATCTGCAGATCGCAGAGAAGCTGAAAGCATTTCTGGAAGCAGAGGATATCCGGGTGGTGATGACCAGGGAAACAGATGGGGGACTGTATGACGAAAACGTTTCCAACAAAAAGGTGCAGGATATGAAGCGCCGGATCGCAATTATCGAGGAAGCGGATCCGGTACTTGTGGTAAGTATCCATCAGAACAGCTATCAGCAGGAAAGCGTAAAGGGGGCACAGGTCTTTTATTATGCGACCAGTGAAAGAAGCAGAATGCTTGCGTCTATGATCCAGAAGGAATTCCAGGTGCTCCAGCCCGATAACAGAAGGCTGGAAAAAGGCAATGACAGCTATTATCTTCTGAAAAAGACGGCAAAACCCATCGTGATCGCAGAGTGTGGCTTCCTGTCGAATGCGGAAGAAGCGGAAAAACTGGTGACACAGGAGTACCAGGAGAGGGTCGCATGGCGTATTCATATGGGAATCATGAAGTATATCGGTACTGGTCAAACGGCCTGAAATGTGATAGAGTGAAGAGGATTAGTAAGAAGGAAATATACATGAAGACAGAGATTGTAAAGATAGACGAAGAACAGATTGATCAGGAGGCAATTGCCAGGGCGGGAGAAATCCTGAAACGGGGTGGCCTTGTGGCATTTCCTACAGAAACAGTATATGGTCTTGGTGGGGATGCCCTGAATGAAAATTCATCCAGACTGATCTATGCTGCCAAAGGAAGACCTTCCGACAATCCGTTGATCGTGCATATTACGAACATGGAGGCACTTAAGAAGATCGTGACAGAGATTCCGCCGGCAGCAAGAAAGCTGGCAGAGAGATACTGGCCGGGACCACTGACCATGATCTTCCATAAATCAAGTGCTGTACCCCTTGCAACAACGGGGGGACTTGATACAGTGGCTGTCCGGATGCCTTCTCATAAGACAGCAAGGGCAATGATCGATGCAGCAGGTGGCTATATTGCAGCACCAAGTGCCAACCGGTCAGGAAGACCAAGCCCAACGGTTGCCAGATATGTGATCGAGGATCTGGATGGTCTTGTGGACATGATCATAGACGGGGGTGAAGTAAATATCGGACTGGAATCTACGATCATTGATCTGACGGGGGAGGTACCGACGATACTGCGGCCCGGGTATGTGACACAGGATATGCTCACGGAGACACTGGGACTTGTGGATGTGGACAGGACGATCCTGGATGCCAATTCCCGTCAGGCACCGAAAGCACCTGGCATGAAATACAGACATTATGCACCGAAGGGAAATCTTTCTATCGTGGAGGGAGAGCCGGAGCGTGTAGTTTCCTATATTAATGAGAGGATTTCTGCCCTTCAGAAAGAAGGCAGAAAAACGGGTGTGATCGCTACGGATGAGACAGTCGCCCGTTATCATGGAGATGATATCAAGAGTGTCGGCAGCAGGCGGGATGAAGAGGTGATTGCAAGGCATCTGTTCCGGATACTCAGAGAGTTCGATGATGATAACGTAGAAGTGATGTTCACAGAGTCTTTTGAGACAGCAGGGATCGGACAGGCAATCATGAACCGGCTGCTGAAGGCGGCAGGTCATCAGGTGATACAGGTATAGAAAACAGACAGGAGGAAAAGAAATGATAGCAATAGGCAGTGATCATGGTGGATACGACCTGAAAATGAAAATAATCGCACATCTGCAGGAGAGAGGACTGGAAGTAAAGGATTTTGGATGTTATGACAAGTCATCCTGTGATTATCCGGATTTTGGACAGGCAGCAGCCAGGGCAGTGGCAGACGGAAGCTGTGAAAAGGGGATCGTTGTCTGTACTACAGGAATCGGAATTTCCATTGCAGCCAATAAAGTGAAGGGGATCCGCTGTGCACTGTGCACCAATTCCTATCTTGCTAAAATGACAAGACTTCACAATGATGCCAATATGCTGGCTCTTGGCGAGGGGAATACAGGTGTAAATCTTGCCGTGGAAATAGTGGATACTTTTCTTGATACTCCTTTTTCGGGCGAGGAAAAACATGCAAGAAGGATCAGAAAACTGGAAATGGCAGCCGAAGAAACATCAAAAGACTGACAGATATAGAAGAAAATAAAATGTAAAAGAAGGTACGGAGGTAGAAAAATGGCAAGAACAGTCATCATGGATCATCCGCTGATCCAGCACAAAATTGGTTATATCAGGAGAACAGACACAGGTACCAAGAGCTTTCGTGAAACGATCAGCGAGATCGCAACTCTGATCTGCTATGAAGCAACCAGAGATCTTCAGCTTTCTGATGTGAAGATCCAGACACCTATCTGTGAGACAACAGTTAAGGAACTGAAGGGTAAGAAAATGGCGATCGTTCCAATCCTGAGAGCAGGACTTGGCATGGTAGATGGTATGCTGACACTGATCCCTGCGGCAAAGATCGGACATATCGGTCTTTACAGAGATCCCAAAACCTTAAAGCCCGTAGAGTATTACTGCAAGCTTCCTGCTGACTGTGCAGAGAGAGAGGTATTTGTAGTTGATCCCATGCTGGCTACAGGCGGCTCCTCTATTGCCGCAATCCAGATGCTGAAGGAGAGAGGCTGTAAGAATATCCGTTTCCTTTGCATTATTGCTGCACCAGAAGGTGTAAAGGCCATGCAGGAAGCACATCCGGATGTAGATATGTATATCGGCTCCCTGGATGAGAAGCTCAATGACCACGGGTATATCGTACCCGGTCTTGGAGATGCGGGTGACAGGATTTTCGGTACCAAATAAAGAACAGAAAGCAATGCGGTGAAACGGATGAAGGGAGCAGGCAGGCAGGTAGTCGCCGTATTGACAGCAACTGCGCTGCTTGCAGTTTCTGGACATACGACTGCTTATGCCGGAATCAAAGAAACAGAACAGAAGTTAAATGAGGCCAAGGAAGAGAAGAAAAAGACGGAAGAAGCTATTGGAGATACCAAGGAGGAAATTTCATCTCTTCAGGGTACGGTTGCGGGATTGCAGCAGCAGCTTAGCGGATTGAATGAAGATCTTGAAGAGGTCAGCAATAATCTGGCTGATCTCGAGAACAGGATCACTCAAAAAGAAGAAGAGATCACACAGACACAGGCTGAGCTCGAGGAAGCGAAACAGATCGAAGCTGATCAGTATGCAGCCATGAAAAAACGTATCCAGTTCATGTATGAAAAGAGAGATTATGTAATGCTGGAGGTCTTGTTCGGGTCAGCTGATTTCGCAGATCTGCTGAACCGGAATGATTATTTTGAACAGCTTTCTGCCTATGACAGAAAGAAGCTGACAGAATTTCAGGAAACAAGGGCAGCAGTAGAGGATAAGGAAGCTACTCTTCTGCAGGAAAAGGAAGATCTGGATGATCTGAAGGTAAAGGTAGAGGCAGAGCAGAGTAAGGTGTCCGGTCTTGTAAGCCAGACCTCCGGGGCGATTTCTGCAAATCAGCATCTGGTATCGGAAGCAGAGAAGGAAATGCTTGCCTATGAGCAGCAGCTTGCAGAGCAGAACAATAACATTGCGGAGCTGCAGAAACAACTGGAAGAAGAAAGAAGATTGTCCCTTCTGGCAGCACAGAGCAGGTGGAGAGATATTTCGGAGATCACCTTTGCAGAGGGAGACAGATATCTTCTGGCTAATCTGATCTACTGTGAAGCGGGTAATCAGCCTTATGCCGGACAGGTGGCTGTCGGAGCGGTCGTGATCAACCGTGTGAAGAGTGCAGTATTTCCGGACACGGTAGTGGGTGTCATCTATCAGAATAAACAGTTCTCACCGGTGGCTAGTGGGCGTCTCGCCCTTGCCCTCGCAGAAAACCACGCAACAGCTGCCTGCTATAAAGCAGCTGATGAGGCTATGGGTGGTGCGACTACAGTAGGAGACTGTCTGTTTTTCCGTACGCCGATAGAAGGACTGACAGGAACACAGATCGGCGGACACATCTTCTATTGATAAAAAAAATATCAGGTAAAAAGATGATCCTGACAATATGTGCGTGCAGAATTTCATACACATATCATCAGGATCATTTCAGTGGTACTGTGTAATATAGTAAGTTAAGGTGTTCAGCTGTCCGCCATAAATAATATGAAGCAGCTTGTCAAGCTGACGAAGGGATGCTTTCAGGGTATCCAGAGAAAGAGATCTGCATTCCAAAGCGGTCACAAGCTCGTCCAGATCCACAACCTTGACGAAGCCATCCGGATAAATGATGACATCAGCCAGAAGATCCGTAACGATCATGGTATTCTGTGTTTTATCAAAGTCATAGGAGACAATATCGCAGTACCAGTAAAGGAGACTGCCGTCTTCAGCGAGAAATTCACTTACCTTGAAGCCTTCCTTCAGGAAGTAACAGGAGCTTCCGTGATGGAGATCCTTTTTGGGATGGAGGGCCTTCCATGAGGTTACGATCCTGTCTTCATTCCATTCCAGAACAATATCGTCCTTCAGGAGAATACATTCATCGGGGATCAAGCGTCTTCTGTACAGTGCGGGATATGTCATGAGACTCCTCCTTTTTATGAAAAATTTGGATTATTTTAAAAATATTTTATGGAAATGTATTTTTCAAAATAGTACTCTTATATGTGCCAAAAGTCAACTGCCCTTTAGTGCAGAAAGTCAACTTTTACCTAGACATAAGATGTAAAACTGGGTATAATTAATAAATGTATGAAAAGGTCGGTTTTCAGGAACAGGCATGTGGAAGGAAGAGGCATTTGAAGTATAATCGGACCGTTTTTCAGGCACTGGCTATGATTGGCCAGTTCGGTATCAATATATTGGTTCCGGTAGGAGCATGTTCCTTTGCAGGAGGCGTTCTAGACAGATGGCTTGGCACCTCCTTTCTGGTCATTATCCTGTTTTTTGTAGGTGCGGTAGCAGGCTTTTGGAATATTTACCGTTTTTCCAGAAAGATCTTTGAAAAGCAAAGCGATGAAGAAGCATATCTTCATCGGGGCAGATCGAGATCCAGGAAAGAACGGAAAGGAAAAGCAGGAGAGAAGTAGGATGAAGGAATGGCTTCTGAAAGTAAACCGGACATTGTTCGAACTGGAAACGGGGATCCTTCTGTTTGCACTGGCCAGTCAGGTAGTGATCGCCTTTTTCCCGCAGAGAGGGGAATGGAGCAGAGGTCTGTGGATCGGGATCCTGACGGCATGTTTATGTGCTTTTCATATGTGGTACAGCCTGGATAAGGGACTTTCTCTTACGGAGAAAGGGGCAGCAGGTTATCTTGGCAGACAGAGTATGCTGAGAATGGCGGTTGTAGCTCTTGTTCTGGTTATCTGTGCTGTTACATCTGCAGGCAATCTTCTGACGGCATTTATTGGTGTGATGGGGCTGAAGGTATCAGCCTATCTGCAGCCAGTTACGAAGAAGATCAGCAGAGCAGTTTATGGGGAGGAGATCCTTCCTGATATCATAACAGAGAATCCTGTGGATGAACAGGAAACAAGGAGGTGAGAATATGGGGTATGGAACTCTGCTATCGCAGGGTGCAGACGTTGATTTCATGATACATGGCGTATTTTCCTATCAGCTGTTTGGACAGACGCTCTGGATCACTACCACACATGTGTGTGCTTTGATCGTCATGCTGATCATCATCGGTTTCTGTATTGCAGCAAACCGGATGCTGAAACATGCGACTGAGGTGCCTAGCGGTTTCCAGAATGTAGTGGAACTGTTAGTGGAGAAGCTGGATGGCATGGTCAGCGGTGTTATGGGAAAACAGGCAGTCAGGTTCAGGAATTATATTGGAACATTATTCTTCTTTATTTTCCTGAGTAATATATCAGGACTGTTTGGTCTCAGACCACCTACAGCAGACTATGGTGTAACCTTTGCACTGGCGCTGATGACCTTTACACTGATCCGGTTTAACGAGCTGAAATATCAGAAGCTTTCTGGTGTACTGAAGGGCTTATGCGATCCATGGCCGATCTGGGCGCCGATCAATATCATCGGTAATCTGGCGGTTCCGATTTCATTATCACTGCGTCTGTTCGCCAATATCCTGTCGGGTACAGCCATCATGGCACTGATCTATACGCTGCTTGGCAAGATCGCACTGATCTGGCCGGCTGCACTGCACGTGTACTTTGATATTTTCTCCGGTGCGATTCAGACCTATGTATTCTGTATGCTGACGATGACATACATCGCAGATGCATGCGGCGACGGAGAACCTTAAAAACGGTATTAATTAAACATGTATAACCTTAAGGAGGAAACAAGGAATGGAATTTAATAGTAATTTTATCTTAGGATGTTCAGCAATTGGTGCGGGACTTGCAGTTATCGCAGGTATCGGACCTGGTGTAGGACAGGGTATCGCAGCAGGACATGCAGCTGCAGCAGTAGGAAGAAATCCCGGAGCAAAATCTGATATTACTTCTACCATGCTTCTTGGACAGGCAGTTGCCGAGACAACAGGTCTTTATGGTCTGCTGATCGCAATCATCCTGTTATTCGTGCAGCCTCTGGTAAAATAAGAGCCTTGCGTAAAATAAAAGAAAGGAGGCTCACAGATGGAACCCAGAGTATTTGACCTTGACTTACAGCTGCTTGCAGATTCCGCACTGATGATCGTGGCGGTGTTTGTGCTGTTCCTGATCGCATCTTATCTGCTGTTCAATCCGGTCAGAGACATGATGGCCAAGAGACAGGCTAAGATCAAGGGAGAGCTGGATGATGCAGCGAAGGATAAGGAAGACGCAGCAGCGCTGAAGGCAGAATATGAAGAAAAGCTGAAAAACGTGGACAAGGAAGCGGAAGAGATCTTAAGCGATGCAAGAAAACGTGCACTCGCCAATGAAAACAGGATCGTGGCAGATGCCAAGGAAGAAGCTTCCAGGATCATTGAAAGAGCGAAAGTGGAAGCTGCCCTTGAAAAGGAAAAGGCGGCTGATGATATGAAACGTGAGATGGTCGTACTGGCATCCATGATCGCAGGCAAGGTAGTAAAGGCATCAATCGATACTACCGTGCAGGAGAGTCTTGTCAATGAAACATTAAAGGAAATAGGTGAGAGCACATGGCAAAGCTAGTTTCAAAAACATATGGTGAAGCTTTGTTTGAACTGGCAGTAGAGGAAGGCAGAGAGGACAGCCTCCTTGAGGAGATCATGGCTCTGAAAAAGATTCTTAAGGAGAACCCGGATTTTGAGAAATTAATGAATCATCCGAAGATCCTGAAGGAGGATAAGCTTGCGGTGCTCGACCGTGTATTCAAGGGAGAGCTTTCCGATGAACTGACAGGCTTTCTCCGTATCATTGTGACAAAGGACAGATACAAGGAAATTGATGCCATTCTTGATTACATCATTCTGGAGATCAAGAAAAAGAAGGGTATCGGTATCGCCTATGTGACAACAGCAGTTCCTCTTAATGAAGCAAAGCAGAAAGAAGTAGAACAAAAACTTCTTGCCACCACCGCTTTTAAGAAGATGGAAATGCATTTCCAGGTGGAAGAAGAGCTGATCGGCGGAGTGATCATCCGGATCGGCGACAGAGTTGTGGACAGCAGTATCCGTACGAAGCTTTACGAGATGCGCAGGCAGCTTTTGAAATCATCAGAAAGTAAGCAGTAAAATATGAAGAAAGGTGCGTAAGATACATGAATTTAAGACCGGAAGAAATCAGTTCCGTGATCAAAGAGCAGATCAAACGATATGCATCGGAACTTGAAGTATCAGATGTCGGCACTGTCATTCAGGTAGCCGATGGTATCGCACGTGTGCATGGTCTTGAAAATGCAATGCAGGGAGAGCTTCTTGAGTTCCCCGGAGAAGTATACGGCATGGTTCTCAACCTTGAGGAAGACAATGTCGGTGTTGTACTTCTGGGAAGCCAGAGAAACATCAGCGAAGGTGACACTGTAAAGACCACCGGAAGAGTGGTTGAGGTTCCCGTAGGTGACTGCATGCTGGGCCGTGTTGTGAATGCTCTTGGACAGCCGATTGACGGCAAGGGCCCCATTCAGACAGACAGATACCGTAAGATCGAAAGAGTAGCATCCGGCGTCATCACAAGAAAATCAGTAGATACCCCTCTTCAGACGGGTATTAAGGCGATTGATTCCATGGTTCCCATCGGAAGAGGCCAGAGAGAGCTGATCATTGGTGACAGACAGACAGGAAAGACGGCTATTGCCATCGATACAATTATTAACCAGAAGGGACAGGGCGTAAAGTGTATTTATGTAGCGATCGGCCAGAAGGCTTCTACCGTAGCAACGATCGTTAAGACACTGGAGGATGCAGGTGCCCTTGCCTATACAACCGTTGTTGCAGCGACAGCAAGTGAGCTGGCACCACTCCAGTACATTGCTCCCTATTCAGGCTGTGCAATCGGTGAAGAGTGGATGGAGAACGGAGAAGACGTACTGGTTGTTTATGACGACTTAACCAAGCACGCGGCTGCATATCGTACGCTTTCCCTGCTTCTTAAGAGACCGCCGGGCCGTGAGGCATATCCTGGAGACGTATTCTATCTGCATTCCAGACTGCTTGAAAGAGCAGCGCGTATGAGTGATGAGTACGGCGGAGGATCCCTGACAGCACTTCCGATCATTGAGACCCAGGCAGGAGATGTTTCTGCATATATTCCTACCAACGTTATTTCCATTACTGACGGACAGATCTATCTGGAAACAGAAATGTTCAATTCCGGATTCCGCCCTGCAGTAAATGCAGGTCTTTCTGTATCCCGTGTAGGTGGTGCAGCACAGATCAAGGCAATGAAGAAGATCGCAGCCCCTATCCGTGTGGAGCTTGCACAGTACAGAGAGCTGGCATCCTTTGCACAGTTTGGATCCGAACTGGATGCAGATACCAGAGAGAAGCTTGCACAGGGTGAAAGGATCAAGGAAGTATTAAAGCAGCCTCAGTACAATCCCATGCCGGTACAGTATCAGGTTATCATCATTTATGCGGTAACCAAGAAGTATCTGCTGGATGTTCCCACAGAGGATATTACCAGATTTGAAACTGAGTTCTTTGAGTTCCTGGATACCAAGTTCCCAGAAGTACCTTCTGCGATCGCAGCAGAGCAGGTTATTTCCGAGGAAACAGAGCAGAAGCTTGTGAAAGCCCTTGAGGAGTTCAAGAAGACCTTTAAATAAAGCAGTAGAAAGACAGGTGATTAATTATGGCCTCAATGAGAGACATAAAAAGGCGCAAGAGCAGTATTCAGAGCACCCAGCAGATTACCAAAGCCATGAAGCTTGTTTCTACTGTTAAGCTGCAGAGAGCACGGCAGAATGCAGAAAAGTCCGAAGATTATTTCCATGCCATGTACAGTACTGTACAGTCTATCCTGGGACGTACCGGCAGCCTTGAGCACCGGTATCTGAAGCCGGGAGAGGGTGGAAAGAAAGCCGTTATCGTTATTACCTCTAACAGGGGACTGGCAGGCGGCTACAACTCCAATGTGGTTAAGCTGATCACAAGGGGAGAGCTGAAGGACGAAGACTTAAGTATTTATGCAATCGGTAAAAAAGGAAAGGAAGCCTTACAGAAGAATTATGAGATCAAGGCTGACTATTCCTATGTAATCGAGGAGCCTGCCTACGCAGATGCCATGGCGATCAGCAAGGAAGTGCTCAGTGCCTTTGAGAATGGCGAGATCAGTGAGATCTATCTTGCCTATACCGGGTTTAAAAATACGGTAGTGCATGTTCCTACTCTGGTTAAGCTCCTTCCGGTGGAAGTTTCAGAAGAAACATCCGGAAAGACCGGTGAGGCAGTAAAGGAAGCAGAGGATGATAACAGAGCACCCATGAACTTTGAGCCTGAGGACGAAGAAGCACTGGATATGATCATTCCCAAATATGTAACCAGTCTGATCTACGGTGGTATGATCGAAGCCGTAGCAAGTGAGAATGGTGCGAGAATGCAGGCAATGGATTCTGCAACCAGCAATGCAGAGGATATGATCAGCAGCCTGTCACTGCTTTACAACAGAGCAAGACAGGGATCCATTACACAGGAATTAACAGAAATCATTGCAGGAGCAAATGCAATATCATAGATATCATGAGAGGTATGGTATCAGTAAACTAGGAGGAAGAAATGGCAGATTTAAAAAGCTCAGGAAAGATCACGCAGATTGTCGGCGCCGTACTGGATCTGAAGTTTACGGGCAGACTTCCCGAGATTAACGAAGCTGTTAGAATTCCTTTGGAGGACGGCAGTGCGCTGACCGTGGAGGTAGCGCAGCATCTGGGAGATGATACTGTCAGATGTATCGCGATGGGTACCACCGACGGACTGAAGAGAGGCATGGATGCAGTAGCAACCGGCGCTCCCATCAGTGTACCGGTAGGTGAGAACACACTGGGGCGTATCTTTAACGTACTTGGCAATCCCATTGATAATAAGCCGGCTCCCGAAGGAGTAAGCTATGAGCCGATTCACAGACCGGCTCCCGAATTTGTAGAGCAGTCCACACAGCAGGAGCTGCTGGAAACTGGTATTAAAGTCGTTGACCTTCTCTGTCCTTACCAGAAGGGTGGAAAGATCGGACTTTTTGGTGGTGCTGGTGTAGGTAAGACAGTCCTGATCCAGGAGCTGATCAGAAATATCGCAACCGAGCACGGCGGCTATTCCGTATTTACCGGAGTAGGTGAAAGAACAAGAGAGGGAAATGACCTGTATCACGAAATGACAGAGTCTGGCGTTATTGATAAGACTACCATGGTATTTGGTCAGATGAATGAGCCCCCCGGAGCGAGAATGAGAGTTGGTCTTACCGGACTTACCATGGCAGAGTACTTCCGTGATAAGGGTGGTAAGGATGTCCTTCTTTTCATTGATAATATTTTCCGTTTTACCCAGGCAGGTTCCGAGGTGTCCGCACTTCTCGGCCGTATGCCTTCTGCGGTAGGTTATCAGCCTACACTGCAGACTGAGATGGGTGCTCTGCAGGAGCGTATCACCTCTACCAGAAACGGATCCATTACTTCTGTTCAGGCAGTTTATGTGCCTGCGGATGACTTGACTGACCCGGCACCGGCAACAACCTTTGCCCATCTGGATGCAACAACCGTATTATCACGTTCTATCGTAGAGCTTGGTATTTATCCGGCAGTGGATCCTTTGGAGTCCACCTCCAGAATTCTGGATCCCAGAGTTGTTGGCGAAGAGCATTATGAGGTTGCCAGAGGCGTACAGGAGATTCTGCAGAAATATAAGGAACTGCAGGATATTATCGCAATCCTTGGTATGGATGAGCTTTCTGAAAGCGACAAGCTTGTTGTTTCCAGAGCAAGAAAGGTACAGAGATTCTTATCCCAGCCTTTCTTCGTTGCAGGACAGTTTACCGGGCTTCCCGGAAAATATGTGCCGATCAACGAAACCATCCGTGGATTTAAGGAGATTCTGGAAGGTAAGCATGATGACATACCGGAAAGCTATTTCCTGAATGCAGGAAGCATTGATGATGTACTTGCCCGTGTTAAGTAGGGAGGGTACCTATGGCAGATAATCAGTTATTTACACTTAAGATCATTACTCCTGACAGAGTTTTCTATGAAGGAGAGGCCTCCATGGTGGAGTTCAATACCACTGAGGGAGAGATCGGAGTTTACAAAATGCACGTACCGACAACCGTGATCGTAAGTCCGGGTGTCCTGACGATCACAGAGGCTGAGGGTCAGAAGCATGCAGCACTGCATGCGGGCTTTGTGGAGATCCTTCCAGAGAAGGTGACTATACTGGCAGAGATCATCGAGTGGCCGGAGGAGATCGATCTGGATCGTGCAGACCGTGCGAAGGAACGTGCCGAAGAGAGACTTCGTTCCAAAACACCGGAAACCGATATTTTGCGGGCAGAGACAGCACTCCAGAGAGCACTTGCCCGTATTCATGTACTGAAATAAGCCGGGAAGCGAAAGCAGACGGTGAATATGGGATTTATACGGGGGCAGATAGTATCTGCCCCTGTTTTCCGGTTGCGGGATGTAAAAGCAGAAGCAGGGAACAAAAACGGAAGGCTGTTCATATGATAAGGATAAAGAAGCCAGGAGTCTTTTTTATGTATGAGCGCAAAATTCTGCCTTTTTATATGACATATCCGCTTCCTCTGTATTATCAGGAGGAAGATACGATCCTGAAGGATCTTGAGTATCTTCAGCAGATGTATCCGGCAGACGCCAGAAAATATCAGAAGAAAATAGCGGAAATTTTGGATAAACTTGACTATGAAGGCAGCATGATCTATGATGAATTTCCAGACAGATGGCAGTTGTATAAGCTCTCATCCGATATCCTTGACAGGATCAGAAGAGAGGAAGAAAAAAATGAAAGCAAAGAGCAGGCTCCGCCAGAAAAATGGCAATGGGCAGGTGATCTGATCCAGATCCTGCTTTTTTATGAAATATATAAGAGAAGACACGATTCCCACAGGGGGATTCTGCGGTTTTAGAAAGAGGATAGCATGGAAGAACTGAGGATGGCACTAGACCTTCTTCTGTCAGAGGGACTTTCGGAGATTATAATCAGTAACCCGAGACAGAAGGAAGGTACTGTAAAAGTAAAAATAAGACCAGTTCTTTTAAAGGAACAGCTTATGTTCCAGGTCACCCGTTTCCGGGGCAAACAGGTTTTCCATGAAAATCTTGACAGGGAACAGGCAAAAGAAGAGATCGAGGCTCTTCTGACAGGGGATTTCAGGCAGCTTGAGGGTGAAAACAGAGGGAAAAAGCTTCTTGTCCTTGTGAGCAAAAAAGGGAAAATGACAGTAAAATGGACTGGAAAGCAGACAAAAATGCAGCCGGCAACAGCAGTGCAGGCTCTTTCCCATAACAGAAAAAAGAAATATCTGCTGGAAGAGGGGATACCGGTTCCATTTCTGGTTGATCTTGGTGTGCAGACAATAGATGGCAGGATCGTACATGCCAGATATGATAAATTCCGTCAGATCAATCGTTATCTGGAATTTGTGGAGGATATCCTCCCTGTTTTTTCAAAGGACGAATGTATCCATATTATTGATTTTGGCTGTGGTAAGTCCTATCTGACTTTTGCCCTGTATTATTACTTACATGAAAAGAAAGGCTATCAGATAGCGATCACAGGACTTGATCTGAAGGAAGATGTGATCGGCCATTGCAGTGCCCTGGCTGAGAAGTATGGGTATGAGGCGCTGCATTTTGAAAAAGGAGATATTGCCGGGTTTACGGGAGCAGACCACGTGGACATGGTGGTGACACTGCATGCCTGTGATACAGCTACAGATTATGCGCTGCAAAAGGCAGTGGGCTGGGGAGCAAGAGTGATCCTTTCCGTACCCTGCTGTCAGCATGAGGTCAATAAACAGATCAGGAATGAAGCGCTTGCACCGGTGCTGAAATATGGTCTGATCAGGGAGAGAATGTCAGCGCTTCTGACTGATGCGATCCGGGCAGATCTTCTGGAGGAGCATGGCTATGACACGCAGATCCTGGAATTTATTGATATGGAGCATACACCGAAGAACATCCTGATCCGTGCGGTAAAGGGCAGAGGGAAAAAGGATACCGGTATCCAGAGGCTGACGGAGGAGCTTCAGGTGCATACAACCCTGCAGAAACTTTTTGAACAGACGGAGAGCTAAATGAAGAAGTATATCATAAAGGCAATAATTGTGATTGCTGTATTTTTCATGTCAATGACAGTGATCAGCAGAGTGATGAACAAGGGAAATACGGATATGACAGTAGAGATGTCAAAGGCATCTTACCCAGTGATCACAATGCAGTATCAGGGAATAGAGATCAATACACTGCATGGCTATGCAGATGCCATGGAGATCAATTATATGCGGGAGGCCATCACTCCATTAATGGAGGGTAGACGGGTATCCTGCAAGATTTCGTGCTATGGACAGGAAATAGAAGGAATCCGCTATGAGGTTCGTAGTCTCGACGGGGAGCGGCTTGTAGAGGATACAGCTATACCAGAATTTTCCGAGGAAAATGATGAGATCACGGTGAACTTCGGACTGAAGGATCTGATCGACAGCGGCAGGGAATATATGCTGGTGATGATCCTGACTACTTCCTCAGGGAATGAGATCCGTTATTATACGAGGGTTCTGTATGGAGATAATTATTATGCGGCTGAAAAGCTGGATTATGTACTGGATTTTTCTGAACGCACATTTGACAAGGAGCGGGCAAAGGAGCTGACGAAGTATCTGGAGTCCAATTCAGAAGGAGATAATACTACGCTTGGGAAAGTGACAATCCACAGCAGCTTTCAGCAGGTGACCTGGGGGAGCCTTTCTGTCAAAAAACTGGCAGAGCCAAGGATCACAGTCAGGGAACTGGCGTCCCAGACAGCGAGCATCCTGTTAGACTATATGGTTTATGAAGGCAGCGGGAAAAATACCATTTATTATCAGGTAGAGGAATTTTACCGGATCCGTTATACATCAGATCGTATGTATCTGCTGGATTATGAGAGAACCATGAACCAGGTTTTTGATGATTCTGGCAAGGTCTTTGGCAATAAGAAGATTTATCTTGGAATCACTGGAGACGAGGTTCCTCTTACGGAGAGCAGCGGTGGTGGAGTGGCAGCATTTGTCACGGGACGGAGGCTGTACAGCTATAATATTGCAGACAATAAGCTGGCCTATCTGTTTGGTTTTACGGACCAGGACAATCAGGATGAGAGGGACAGCTACGATAAACATGACATCCAGATCCTGAATGTGGACGAGGGTGGCAATGTGACCTTTATGGTATATGGCTACATGAACCGCGGCCGGCATGAGGGAAAGGTTGGAATTTCAGTTTATTATTATGATGGTGCGGTGAACACTATAGAAGAAATGCTTTATGTTCCAAGCAGTCAGTCACCGGAGCTTCTCATGGCAGAGGTCAAGGAGCTGTCTTATATCAATAAGGGTGGTACGCTGTATCTCCTGCTCGACAATGTCCTGTATGGCATCAGCTCGGCCAGCCGCTCCTGTGATGTGATCGTCAAGGATCTGAAGGAGGGCTGCTATCAGGTATCGGACAGTAATCAAATGGTCGTCTGGCAGAAGGAAAATGAGCTTTATGAAGGAACAGAGCTGATCCTGATGAATCTGAATACTGGTGTACAGAGTCATATCAAAGCCGAAAACGGAGAGGCGATCGCTCCTATCGGTTTTATCGGGGATGATCTGATCTACGGAGCTGCAAGAAAAGATGATATTGTGCCGGATGAAACGGGAAATCTGGTATTTCCCATGTACAGTGTCAGGATCGAAAACGAAACGGAAGGTATTTTAAAGGAATATCATCAGGAAGGCATTTATGTCACTTCCGGCAGTGTAAATGGAAATCAGATCAATTTAAAGAGAGTGACCCGTACAGAAGCAGGAACCTATGAATCGGTTAGTGATGACCAGATCATCAATGCAGAAACACAGACAGAAAGCAGTAATTATCTGGAAACTGTTGCAGTGGATCTTTATGAAACAGTAACGCAGATCGCGCTGAAGGAAGACATCAATACAGACTCTATGAAGCATCTGACACCGAGAGAAGTGCTTTTTGAAGGCGGAAGAAATATTGTGATCGCTGCTTCCCAGGAGCGGGGTGACAGATACTATGTCTATGGAAAGAATGGTGTGGAAGGTATTTTCATGAATGAAGGAAATGCCGTGAGGCTTGCTAGTGATGTATCCGGCGTAGTGGTAGATGATACCGGCTCTTATATCTGGATGAAGGGCAATCGGAGCCTGAAGAACCAGATCATGGCAATTCAGGGAATGGCAGCGGAAGAGAATCAGGGAAGCCTTGCCGTATGTCTGGATACGATCCTTGAATATGAGGGAATCAGCAGAAATACCCAGTATCTTCTGGACCGGGGAGAGGGTGTCCTGCAGATCCTGAAGGATAATCTGGAGCAGACCAGAGTACTGGATCTGACTGGTGTCAGCCTCGACAGTGTGCTTTACTATGTCAATCAGGATATCCCGGTGCTTGTCATGACAGAAGAGGGGGAAGCGGTGCTTCTGATCGGATTCAATGAGATGAACACGGTGATCATGAATCCGGCAACCGGAACAGTTTACAAGATGGGAATGAATGATTCCAAAGACTGGTTTGAAAAGAATGGAAACCGCTTTATTACTTATGTAAGAATGGAGCAGTAACAGAAAAAGAAGATACCCCGGAAGTGATGGTTCACGGATCACTTCCGGGGTTTCATTAGTCCTTAAAAAGGACAGAAGCATATTTCTGCAGGGCAAACAGCAGGAGCATTCCCAGGACACCGCAGGAAATGATCTCTCCGGCTGTTACAGTTACAAGGGAAAACCAGATGGGCTTTACCCCATAGGCAAAGTAAAGAACCGGGGGGATGATCAGGGCATTGGCGAGGATCGGAGGCACGGGAGCGAGCCATTTATACTTGCGAAGAAGCCTTGTGAAAACAGCTCCAAGCAGAGTGGCCAGTGTTCCGAAGATAATATCCGGAAGGGCGCATCCTGTCAGGATGTTTGCCAAAAGACAGCCTACTGTAAGGCCCGGCACTGCGGAAACGGTAAAGTAGGGCAGGATCGTGAGTGCTTCGGAAAAACGGATCTGTACCGCTCCGGAGGCGATGCCAAGCAGATTGGCGATAAAGGTGAGCACAATATAAAGTGCTGCGATCATTGCAGCCTGTGCAAGGCGCAATACGTGTTTGTTACGTGTCTGTTCCATATTTTTTCTCCTTTAGTATTTTTTTTACGAGTGGAAGGTCTCGAACACTCGGGTGTGAACCTTTATGAGTATAGCATGAGGTGGGAAAAAGTCAAGTTTTCTGGTATGATAAAGGAAACAGCTGATAAAACAGACAGTGATCATACAGAGTGGGAAATTTATGAAAACGATAAGTCGTGATATTTTCAGAGCGATCCATGAAAATAAATGGCTCAGTATTGAATACAAAAACAAACAGGAAGAAATCACAAAGTACTGGATTGGGATTATAGATGTCAATCCGCTTACAAAAACACTTCTGGTGGAAGGCTTGCATCTGGAGAAGTGCACGATTTTGGAACTGCATATCTATCTGGATTCTATTCTGTCTTCTACAGTGATAGAAGGCTCCTATTATGAAGTACCGGAAATGCTGAAAGAAGATATCTGCAGGAATCCTCACCGGTATGAGTCCATTTTTCATAATGTATCAAATCTGAAGCTTCTGAATTACTATATAGACTGCAACAGGCTGGATGCGGTTCCCTATAAAACGGAATACAGCCTGCTCCGCTATTTTGACGGGGACTGTATCAGAAGAGGGGATTATCATCTGACCGGCGAGCAGTTCCGGGAGATCATTACCGGTTTCCAGTATGGCAGTGCCAGCACTTCCGGAAGCAGGAGAATCAAACAACTGGCGCTGAATGTTTTAAGTGTGCCAGTCAAACAGGGACTTTATGTGCTTGCTTACAGAGGAATGAGCCTTGATGTGAAGAACAGATGTCTCAAGCCTGCAGATGAAGTGACAATCTGTACGGAGTTTACGATAGATGGAAGCCAGCAGAGTATCCGGAAATTTCTGGATGCAGACGATTATGAGTTACTGAACGATTTTGAAAAGAATGCAGAGCTGATCAAGGACAGGATCACAGAGTGCAACAATCAGATCAGAGGTGTGGATGATATGCCATACCTTATAGCAATCGGAAGGAACATCCTGCTGGATCTTCATGAAGAATACAGAGCAATCGATGAAATGTTCCAGAAGGATGAGGTGACAGCACCGATACAGGCCTTTTTCGGAAATCTGGTGCAGGAGCCTGCCAGCAGAAAAGTATTTCCGATCGCACTTTTAAATAAGCAGATCAATCTGGATCAGCTTTTGGCCATTCATAATGCGATGAAATATCCGCTTGCCTATATCCAGGGACCGCCGGGAACCGGGAAAACCAATACGATCGTCAATACACTGGTAACAGCCTTTTTTAACGAGCAGACCGTTCTGTTTACTTCTTATAATAATCATCCGATTGATGGGGTGTGTGAAAAGCTGCAGAATATCCCGTATGGAAAGAAAGGGATGATCCCTTTTCCGGTGATAAGGCTTGGCAGTGATGACAGGGTGGCAGCGGCACTTGACTATATCAGAAAACTCTATGAAAGTACCAGAAGCATTAATATTTTCGAAGGTACACTGGAAAAAAGAAAATCGGACAGAGTAGTCAGGACAAGAAAACTGACAGCACTTTTGCAGAATTATGAGGAACGTTTGCGGCTCCTTGAAACAGAGGAGGCGATCCGCAGTCTGATGGATTCCAATAAACATCTGACTTTCCAGACACAGCTTCAGGGTGTGCAGCTGACACAGGTAAAAGAAAAGATCAGCAAAACAGAGGATATTACAGATGAAGAAGCACTGAAGCTGGTATTAGAGGATGAAGATGCTTTTAAAAATTATCTGTATTATACCTCTGCCAAGTGCATCAAGCGGCTGCAGGAGCCGAAAAATGCAGATCTTCTGGATATTGTGTATACGGAAAGCAAAGAGAAAAAGGTAAAAGCCTTCAATGATTATCTGAAAAAGGAAGAAAATCTGAAGAAATTCCAGAGGATCTTTCCCATTATTGCAACAACATCTATTTCAGCACACAAGATCGGAAATCCGGGTGTTCATTTTGACATGGTGGTGATGGATGAAGCCAGTCAGGGAAATATTGCAGTTTCTCTTGTCCCGATCCTACGGGGAGAAAGCCTTATGCTTGTCGGGGATCCGCAGCAGCTCAATCCGGTGATCCTGCTGAACCAGATTGAAAACCTGAAGCTCCGGAAGATGTATCATATTACAGATGAATATGATTATATCAAAAATTCTATTTATAAGGTTTATCTGGCATGTGATTCTGTCAGCAGGGAAATTCTGCTGAGCCATCACTACAGATGTAATGAAAAGATCATTCAGTTTAATAATAAGAAGTATTATAATAACAAGCTTAAGATATGCAGCCAGAGTAAGGAAGCCATGCCGCTGACCTTTGTGGATGTGCCGGATAATCAGACCTACAGTAAGAATACGGCACCACTTGAGGCAGATGAGATCGTAAAATATGCGGCCATGAACAAGGATAAAAAGATAGCCGTCATCACACCTTTTGCCAATCAGAGGGAGCTGATCAATGAAAAACTGAAGGAAAATGGACTCTCCAATATTTCCTGTGGTACAGTTCACGCTTTTCAGGGTGATGAAAAGGATGTGGTTCTTTTTTCCCTGGCATTGACAGACAGGACCGGGCAGGGAACGTATGAATGGCTGAAAAATAACAAGGAACTGATCAATGTGGCAGTATCCAGGGCAAAAGAGCGGCTGATCGTGCTTTCAAGTGATCAGGAGCTGGAAAGGCTGCATGCCGGCTCCGATGACGATGATCTGTATGAACTGGTGCAGTATGTGAAGCACAATGGGGAAACAAAGGTCACGCCGAAAACCAATGCGTCAAGAGCGCTTGGGATCAAGCCATACAGCACAGAAACAGAACAGGCCTTTCTGGAGAATCTGAACCATGCACTGGATAATGTGCTGAATACCAATCAGAAGTGTATTGTACAGAAAGAAGTCAGCCTTGCTCATGTATTTCAGGATAACAGTTCTTATAATGATCTGTTTTATACAGGAAGATTTGACTTCGTGGTCTATGAAAGACAGGGAAGGACCAAAGTGGATATCCCGATCCTGGCGATCGAGCTGGATGGAAGAGAGCACCAGGAAAATGCTGTTGTCATGGAGCGTGACAGGAAAAAGAATGAGATCTGCCGGGAGCATGGTTTTGAACTGATCCGGATCGAGAACACGTATGCAAGAAGATATCAGTTTATGAAGGAAATACTGATGAAATATTTTGCAAGTGTGAAATAAGGGAAGAAGGGCATAACCCCTCAGGATACTTCATAGAATGTAAAAAAGTATTCTGAGGGGTTTCCTTTGAAGGATTATATTGAAGAGAGAGCAATCGATATTGCAGGGTATATCATCGAAAACAATGCAACGGTAAGACAGACAGCCAAGGCATTTGGGATTTCCAAAAGTACAGTGCACAAGGACGTGACGGAAAGGCTGATGCAGATCAGTCCCTCCCTTGCCATAGAGGCGAGAAAGGTTCTCGATGTGAACAAGATGGAGCGTCATATCAGGGGCGGACTGGCAACCAGAGAAAAATATCTGCATCAGCACGAGATGAGTCTGCAGTCCTGAAAATAATTTTGACAAGGCTTCGGAAGATAGCATATAATGATGTGGAGCAGGGATGGAAAGAGAGGCTTCTTTCTTTGCCCCGCATGATTAAATATGCTTTCAACAATCGAAAGAGACAGAGGAGAAGCAGAGTGGAAAGAGAAACAGTTATCGTACTTGACTTCGGCGGGCAGTATAATCAGCTGATCGCCAGACGTGTCAGAGAATGTAATGTATATTGTGAGGTACACCCTTACAGCATGAGCCTTGAGGACATTAAAAAGATGAACCCGAAGGGCATTATTTTTACCGGAGGACCAAGCAGTGTATATGCTGAGGAGTCTCCGAGATGTTCCAAAGAAATTTTTGAACTGGGAATTCCGATCCTTGGTATCTGCTATGGTTCTCAGCTTATGTCCTACCTTCTTGGAGGCAGCGTAAAGACAGCACCTGTCAGTGAGTATGGTAAGACGGAAGTGACCGTGGACAAATCCTCTGTGCTTTTCCATGATGTATCAGAAAAAACGATCTGCTGGATGAGCCATACAGATTATATTGAGGCAGCTCCTGCAGATTTCAAGGTAACAGCGCATACACCGGTATGTCCGGTAGCGGCAATGGAGAATCCGGAGAGGGGACTTTATGCAGTACAGTTCCATCCGGAAGTCATGCATACACAGGAAGGTATGAAGATGCTTTCCAATTTCGTATATCAGGTATGCCACTGCAAGGGTGACTGGAAGATGGATTCTTTCGTGGAGACAACGATCCAGCAGATCCGTGAAAAGGTAGGAGACGGCAAGGTGCTCTGTGCACTTTCCGGCGGTGTGGATTCCTCTGTGGCAGCAGTCCTTCTGGCAAAGGCAGTAGGCAAGCAGCTTACCTGCGTATTTGTAGATCATGGTCTTCTCCGCAAAAATGAAGGAGATGAGGTAGAAGCAGTCTTTGGCCCGGACGGCCCTTATGACCTGAACTTTATCCGTGTGAATGCACAGGAGCGTTTCTACAGCAAGCTTGCCGGTGTGGAAGAGCCGGAAAGAAAGAGAAAGATCATTGGTGAAGAGTTTATCCGTGTCTTCGAGGAAGAGGCCAAGAAGATCGGTAAAGTAGATTTCCTGGTACAGGGTACCATTTATCCGGATGTGATCGAGAGTGGTCTTGGCAAGAGCGCTGTGATCAAATCTCATCACAACGTAGGCGGATTGCCGGATTATGTAGATTTCAAGGAGATCATTGAGCCGCTGCGGCTTTTGTTCAAGGACGAGGTTCGTCGTGCCGGTCTCGAACTTGGTATTCCGGAGTACCTCGTATACCGTCAGCCGTTCCCCGGCCCCGGTCTTGGTATCCGTATCATCGGAGAGGTTACTGCCGAGAAGGTCCGTATCGTTCAGGACGCAGATGCAATCTACCGTGAGGAGATTGCCAAAGCTGGTGCGGACAAGGGTCTTGGTCAGTACTTTGCAGCCCTTACCAATATGAGAAGTGTTGGTGTCATGGGTGATGAGCGTACCTATGATTATGCAGTGGCACTGAGAGCCGTAAATACTTCTGACTTCATGACAGCAGAAGCTGCACAGATCCCCTGGGAGGTACTTGCCAAGGTGACCAGCAGGATCGTGAATGAAGTGAAGGGTGTGAACAGAGTCATGTATGACTGCACTGGAAAGCCACCGGCGACGATTGAGTTTGAATAAAAAGGTTGTTAAAGGGCAATATGGTTTATCGTCTTTAGGGCAAAAAACTATATCGTCAACAATAAAATAAAAAGTATCAGAGACCATAAGATGAGTCCAAGTATTCCGCATCTTACGGTCTCTTTTATTTTTATTTCATAGTAGCCGAAAACCTTGTAGAATCAATGTTTTATGAATTATGAGAAAGAATCTGAGCAAGAGCAACATATATTACTTTTTATGTGCAAATGGGTACGATTTGGGTACAAGTTATTTGTATTTAGACATGACTTTTCTAACTAAAATAACGATTATTTTTTTTAACTGTATATACAAAAAGGCTACGACTAAACTAATAATAACTGCAAATGTTAAATAAATTATATTACCTTTTGTGACTTGGGCGGCATATTTTGCCTTAACAAATTCTAGCTTAACTAGAATAAAAACATATGGAACTATTAGAAGAATAAATGCAATACAATTTCCGATGAAAGCAGATCGTGAGTTGAATTGTTTTTCTTCTTTTTGAATTTGTGCATTTTTATAATTTTCGAAATCTTCTTTTAAAGAATTAAATTCTCCAGATAATTCTGCATTTTTTTGTGTCAACAAATTGTTCTCAAAAATAATATTTTGCAAGTCAGACGAGGGAAATCTTTTTCTGATATAAAACAAATGCATGAGGATGCACTTGAATTTGTAAGGTATTTAAAGACAAAATTCTCATAGTGATTTTTATAAAAATAATGTATAATACATAAAAAGATTGACACCATATACGACACCACATATAATATACGTAGGAGGTATAACAAATGTCAAAGTGGGATAAACTGATAACACGTATATGCAATTTATCGAAAGACCTCCGATTTGATGAGTTACGGAAGGTATTGGAAAGCTACGGATACGAAATGAATGCACCAAGAAGTGGAAGCAGTCATTACACTTTCAGAAAGCAAGGGTGTATGCCAATTACAATACCAAAGCATGAACCAATCAAGAAAGTATATGTAGAAATGGTAAGGCAGATTGTAGAAAGTGAGGCGAAGAATGATGAAGACGCTGAATGATTATATGACAATGTCCTATCGTATGGAAATTGTGGAAGACAAAGATGAAGGCGGATTTGTAGTTTCTTATCCGGATTTGCCTGGTTGCATTACTTGTGGTGAGACAGTGGAGAGTGCGGTAGCAAATGCACTGGATGCAAAAAAAGCATGGATTGAAGCTGCATTAGAAGACGGTGTAGAGATTCATGAACCAGACAGTCTGGAAGACTATTCTGGACAGTTTAAATTAAGAATTCCACGAAGCCTACACAGATCACTGGCAGAGCATTCTCAGAGAGAAGGAATCAGTATGAATCAGTATTGCGTGTACCTTCTTTCCAGAAATGATGCAGTGTATTCAAAATAAAGAATGTGTAGGGTTGGTAAAGAGAAATTTACAGTCTATAAAATAATTTAATAGTGGAGGGGTACAATGGATAAGGTATGTTTTATAATAACACCTATTGGAAAAGAAGGTACAGAAATACGAAAAAATGCAGATGAAGTTTTAGAATATATTATCAATCCAGTCTGTGACTCGTTTGGTTATTCTGTTGTGTGAGCTGATAAAATGACAAACAGTGGATTAATTACGAAGGCGATTATAGAACAAATTATTTCTGCTGATTTAGTAATTGCTGATTTGACTGGAAGTAATCCAAATGTATTTTATGAATTAGCTATTAGACATTCATATCGTAAACCGGCGATTCAGATTATAAAGGGAGATGTGAATATACCTTTTGATATAGCTAATATGAGAACTATATCATATGAAACAACATTGAGTGGTGCTGATTTAGCTAAGAAGGATATTGAGGCTATGATGCAAGCTATTGAAAATGGTGAAACGGTTCATAACCCAGTTAGTGAAGTAAGTGCATTGTTAAATATATCAGAGAATAGTGCAGTAGAAAATGCGGAGATATTATCAACATTGTTACTAGAAGTGCAACAAATTCCAGATAGTATGAAAGAACTTGAAAGCAATATTGAAACTAGATTTTCACAAATGCTTTCTGCATTTATAGAAACAATAAAACATGAACAAGTTGGTAGTGCTGTTAAGCCAGAGGACAAATTACTTGAAATTTTTATGAATAAGTTGATGGAGAATCCACAAAAGGGAATGCAGAGTTTTGATGCATTAATGAAATTACAAGAAAAGATGGATAAAGCCCAAAATAATCAAAAATAAAAGTTCTGGCAACAAATTGGCAACAGAAAATCAGTGAGCCAAAGTAATATATACAACTGAAATAAAAAAATGGCAAAAAAGATACAAAACTTAAACAAATATGATTAAGTTTTGTATTTTTTTGCCGAGTTTGAATAGTAAACACAGCTTCAGAAACAGCGAAAACAAGCCATTTCTGGAGCTTTTTTCTTTTCGTTGATACCTATATGATACCTGTTTGGGCAGTACCGGGCTTATTTTGGAATACTGTGGTATTTAAGGTATTTCTATTTCTTACAAATCTTTTTCTTTTCAAAATTTCCCATTTTATAAAAAATCGTAATAATACTACGACTTTTATTTCGAAATTCGGAATATCTCTCGGTTTTAATCAGCTTTTGGATATTTTATCATTTTATGTGTAGGAGAAATCAACTACCACTAAGTTGGGTAGTAAACAGTAGATTTAGAGAAAGACTCTCCACAGAGTTCTTCCGTTACTTTTTTGACATTTCTGGTTGATATACCCTGCACTACCATTTCCATCATGGTTGTAATTAAAGCTTGCTCATTACGCTGGTAATTTTCGAATAAGGAAGTCTTAAATGGGACATTACGATGTCTAGGAACTTGTAATTCAATCTTTCCGATGCGAGTAGTTAATGACCTTGTCCTGGTTCCGTTTCTGTAATCAGAACGTTCCAGAGAACGTTCATAGTTATTAGCACCAAGTTGTTCGGTAGATTCAGCTTGAAGAACCTGATTAAGTAAAGCTTCCATAAGCTTGCCGAATGCTTCATCCTTAGTTTCTGAAAAAATCCTACAAAAAAATCACTATCTAATGTAAAATGTAATTGAGCCATGGGTTTCATACTTTCAATTTTGTTTTGTGTGGTAACTTAATTATAACTGAAAGATGAGCACTTGGCTTTTTTTATATAGATTTGTAATTTACACCATTATATAGACTTTATCATGGTGTTTATACACTTCTTATCTGATGTTGTTGAAAAGATGAATAATCAACGTGAGAAAGATAATCTGCCGCGAAAAACGGTAAAGTTAGCCGTTTTGTTGCCAGTTTCAACAGCCATTGGTTCAAAGAGCAAGATAATTGCTGATAGAAAAGAGAAATGCGATAACCATAGGAGATACAACAGCAACATGCTTCTATCAAGATGAGCAGTTTATTACCGGAGATCATATGATAGTTATAAGGGCAGATTGGCTGAATAAATATACCGCTATGTTTATTTTGACATTTTTAAAAAATGAGCAGTTCAAATATTCATATGGACGTGCTTATTTAATGGATAGAGTTAAAGAAACAATAGTAAAACTTCCGTATAAAAAATCTGATGATGGAAGCCCTTTATTAGATGAAACACATAAGTATTCAGATGAAGGATATATACCAGATTGGGATTATATGGAGAAATATATTAAGTCATTACCTTATGGAGACAGAATATAAAGAGTAGAATTATTTCTGCTACAAAGTATTTTGGATTATTTAATAGTCTAAGACAAACAACAACAACTTTTTATTGATTTTTCTGAAAAACTTGCATATAATATCTATTAACAGAACCCAACACGCCTCTCAACGATGCGGACCACGTTGGGTCTTTTAATTTTAAGGAGAATATTGTATGGGAGAAATTAAAAAGCATCAGCCTCCTATGACAATTGATGAACAGGTCGAAAATCTGAAAAGTATTGGTTTGATTGTCGATGATGAGGCGTATGCAAAGAAAATACTTAATGATATTTCATATTTTAGGTTAGTAAAGGCATACAGCCTTAATCTGAAAACGAAAAATGGTTGTTATAATAAGCAGACAACATTTAAGGAAATAGTGGATTTATATTTGTTTAATGCAAATTTGAGACAGATTATTTTTCCTGAGATTGAAAAGGTTGAGATTAACGTAAGATGCAGATTAGCTAATTTTTTTGCTGAGCAATATGGTGTTTTGGGATATCTGCAGGCGGAAAATTTTGCCAATGAGAATTATCATGCAGAATTTTTGAAAGATATCAATGAAGAAATAGGACGAAACTCAAAGGCACCATTTGTACGTAATTTTAGAGAAAACTATGAAGGTGGTTACTTGCCGATCTATGCATTGGTAGAAGTTTTTAGTTTTGGTACACTATCGAAGTTTTATAAGAATATGCTTAATAAGGATAAAAAGGCTATTGCAAAGACATTTGGTGTAGGTTATACATATTTCGAAAGCTGGTTGGAGAGCATATCGTATGTGAGAAATATCTGTGCACATTACGGAAGAATATATAATGCCAAGTTGTCCAAGACACCCATATTATATAAGGAGTACACACAAGCCGAAATAGGGAATAATAGAATATATGGTGTGCTTTTATGTTTGAAACATTTGCTAAAAAATGATACACATTGGAATTTGTTTGTAGATAACATTGAGCTTCTTTTTGACAAATATGAGTGTGTTCAGATTAGTACGATGGGATTTCCGGAAAACTGGAAAGAGTTGCTTCAGCACTAATTGGAGATGCCGTACTGGAAAACGAATATTAAGAAAAATGATATATGTATTATAAGAAGTTGGCAGAGCGTAATGCTCTGCATTTTTTGAAAAATGGATGCGAAATAATTGGTGTCATGGTATGATGATTATTAATATGAGCTAAAGGTGTCGATTTGAAAAATATGATTTGAAAGAAAAAATTGTTGTGATAAAAAATAAATGTTTGCCTGTGTGATTGTAAAGATAGTCTTAGATTTTAATTTGCAAGAACTAAATCTGTGGACAATATAGCGAATGATATCTATTTTTGAGGGATTATCTTAATAGTTGGAGCCCAAAGTTATAATAATGCAAGCAAGGGATATTGGAGTTAACATAAATTGGTTATTTATGAGTTATTGTAAATTCTTTAAAATAACTATGAAGGAAAAGTGGAGGAGGATATATTGAAGAGGCTTGTTAACAAATGAATACTAAGAATAATATGCTTATTATTAAAGGGGAGATTAAAACCTCTGAAGTAATATCCTGTCAATACAACCAGGATACTCACAAGTGGAATGTAAAATTTAAAAACGGAAAGCTTTATGCATATACATATTCGAATGTGGAATGGTTAAAAAACCCGGAATCATTGAATCCTAATTTGTACCGTCTCAGCAGAGAGAGACGGCCGTTTTTTTATGTGACAGCCATATATGTATTTAAAGGAGAGTGTGAGTACTGGCATATCTGTTTTGGAGACGGCAGTGAGAGGGATTACAGGCGGGATGACCTGACCATTGAAAAATCTGTCTTAAGTCAGAAGCAGGCAATGAATGTGCTTGCATATATAAAACAGATTGCGCAGGTAAGTAATCTCAGGAATGAAGAAACTGGTGAAAATTTACTGACAAAACAATATGAAAAAGTAGGTTTTGTAGGTGAGAACATTGTGTTGGCGAAGTATTTAAATCCGGCATTACTTCAAAAGGGCAAAGATAAAAAAGAATGTGGATTTGTACCTATTTTTCCGTTTGGTTGTAATAACAGTCAGTATAAAGCTGTTAAAAATGCGATGGAAAGTCAGATCAGTATTATTCAGGGACCGCCAGGAACCGGTAAGACGCAGACAATATTAAACATAATTGCTAATATTTTGATGCAGGATAAAACAGTGCAGATCGTTTCCAATAACAATGCGGCGACAGAAAATGTATATGAGAAATTATCTTCGCCTCGTTATAATTTGGGATTTATAGCGGCGACGTTAGGAAAATCCGATAATAGGAAAAGCTTTGTTGCTAATCAGAATATAAATTATCCTGATTTTACAGCCTGGAAAACAGAGGATGACCTGACAAAATTACAGCAGCAAATAGCAGAACAGTCAACACAGTTAAAATGTGTTTTTGATAAAAAGGAGAAACTGGCCTGCTTAAAACAGGAACTTTCAGGTCTGATTACAGAGCTTGAATATTTTAGGCAATATATTGAGGAATCTGATGTTAATACAGAACTGATAAAGCTAAGCAGAAAATTATCATCAGAGGACTGGATGACGTTATGGCAGGAGAGCCAGCTGATTTCTGAAAAGGAAAAAACAACGGGATTTATATTTAAAATCAAGGCTCTCATAAGATATGGAATAATAAACTGGAATTTCTATAAACAGGATATTGCCAAAATAATTATAACCTTTCAGGCAATGTATTACTGTGCGAAGCAGGCAGAGCTGTCAGATGAAATTGCTGAGATAGAATCTTACTTGGATAATGTTGATCAAAAGCTGCTTGATAATTTATGTGATGGGTCCATGAAACTATTGAAGAATAAATTGACTGGAAGATATGGGGAAAATGACCATCGCAGAATATTTAGTGAAGATGATTTAAAGAAAGAACCCTATAGTTTTTTGCAAGAGTATCCAGTTATATTAAGTACAACATTTTCTTCAAGAAATAGTTTGAATGCTGATGTGGTTTACGATTATCTTATTATGGACGAGGCATCACAGGTGGACATAGCAACAGGGGCATTGGCTCTTTCCTGCGCCAGAAATGTTGTGATTGTGGGTGATACGAAACAATTACCTAATGTGATCCCGAGTGAGATGAAGAATACCGTAGATTCTATATTTGACAGCTTTCAGATTAATGAAGGTTATCGATATACAAACAGTTTCCTGCAGTCTGTTTTGGATGTTATGCCAGATGTAACACAGACGATGTTGCGGGAGCATTACAGATGTCATCCGAAGATAATCAATTTCTGCAATCAGAAATTTTATCGGGGAGAGCTGATTATTATGACCACCGATAGAGGGGAGCAGGATGTGCTCTCGGTAGTTAAAACAGTGGTTGGGAATCATGCACGTGATCATTATAGCCAACGGCAAATCGATGTGATAAAGAACGAAATTCTACCTAAGTATGCGCCTGATCCACAGGAAACGGGAATTATATCACCTTATAAAAATCAGGTAGAAGCATTGCGGAAAGAAATTACAGACATTGATGCTGCTACAGTACATAAGTTTCAAGGGAAAGAGAAAGACAACATTATTATATCTACTGTAGACGATGAAATTTCAGATTTTGCAGATGATCCATATTTAATCAATGTGGCAGTATCGAGAGCAAAAAAGAAGCTGATGCTTGTTGTGACAGGAAATGAACAGCAAAAAGAACGGAATATAACAGATCTGATAGACTATATTCAGTATCACAATTTTGAAGTAACGGAAAGCAAAACCTATTCTGTTTTTGATTATCTTTATACACAGTATACAAAAGAGAGAATAGAATATCTGAAAAAACATAAAAAGATATCAGAATTTGATTCAGAGAATTTGATGTATTCCCTGATTGAAGAAATTATTGCTGATAATAAATATTCATTTTTAGAGGTTGTCTGTCATTTTCCTTTGAGTACCCTGATCAGGGATACGCAATTATTAAATGAGCAGGAAGACAGATATGTAAAGAATTCGTCTACACACCTAGATTTCCTGATATATAATAGAATCAGTAAAAAGCCTGTATTGGCCGTGGAAGTTGATGGATATGAGTATCATAAAAATGGGACAAAGCAGAATCAAAGAGATTTAATGAAGAACCACATCATGGAAGTATATGGTATTCCTTTGCTGAGATTTAAAACAAATGGCAGCGGGGAAAGAGAGAAAATAACAGAGATGCTGGAAAAACAGCTTTAATAAGATAAGAGGCAGGAACAGAGGTATAGAATAATGAAAAGAAACCTGAAATTGATATCGTTATATATAGCTGCACTATTAGTATTAGCCACAGTCGGCTGCGCCACTAAAGAGAACAAAGAAACAAATAATTCTGCCGCTGTAGAGGCAGCAGATCTTTTATATCAGGCAACCGTTTCACCGAATGAACAATATACAGAATCGGATGCAGACGTCGTATACTACACGGTTGAGATTTATCAGAATGAGGAAAACGACATCATTGTCAGTGCAGATTCCAATTCAGAGTTTTTTGACAGGATGCAGTATGTGATTCCGTGTGATGAGAAAATTTCGGAAGCTGACATTCAGGTGGAGTGGACGACACTTATGGGGAATCCCAAGCCAGCAAAGGATGATCAGTTAGCGGTAGCACAGGTGACCATATCAGAGAATGGTGAGATTATCAGTCAGAGAAAAATCAACTTTGCCAGAAAAGCGATTGAAGTTATTGCGGATGCAGGCAATTAAAAAGCAGACAATTAAATGAGGGGGACAGGAAATGGCTTTTACACTGGTGATCAACAGTAAAGGATTGTTTGGAAAAGTAAAAAGCATCCAGATGGCTGAGCTGTTAAAAAACTGCGGACTGAAATATGGAAGTAATAATGAATTCTATATCCTTGAGGATGATAAAATGAATCAGAATACGGCTGTGCTGTACAATGCAAAGCGCACAGGACGAGGTATCTTTTTTGATGGAAGCAGGATTGCTGACGGACAGGTTACGATCAGCTATAACATTCCGACAACCAAAACAGAGATCCATGACTTCATACAGGTGGCAAGGGAGATAGAGAGGCAGTTTAAGAAGGCTTCTTTCTATTGTACAGAAGAGAAAAGAAATTATACGATTGATGAGCTTGAAAATAAGGAAGAAGCTATGGCAGCATTCAGCCTGGAAAGCCTGCACCGCTTCTGCAATGATCAGGAGATGAAGCAGTGCATTTTGACACTTGCCCTCTATCCATGGTTCATGGAGCCTGAAAAACGGGAATATTATAAGACCTGTCCGGATCTCGATGATTTTGAAGAGACGATTCATGAGCTGCAGGCAGGGGATTTTTACTATGCGAAGCCTTCCCTGATGAAAAATAAAAATGATGGCAAGGTTCTGGCAGTTTATACGCTGACAGATGAATGCGCAAGTATTTTCCCGATGGATGCGAAAGCGTTCCTGAATCTGGATGGCATTCAGGTGGATGAGATACTTATAATGAGCTGACAAAATTAAATAGTATTCTTAATCAAATTCATCTCACCAGGTCAGATGAATTGATAGTTCTGGGAGATATTTTTGACAGGGGAGGAACTGAGGCAGACCCGGTAGGCGTATATTTTGCTTTATCAGGAATTCAGGGAAAGTGCAGCTGGATACGGGGCAATCATGATCAATGGCTTGCTGAATATATTCAGGAGTATTATGGCAGGCTTGGTAAGCGGCGAAAAAAGATGTACCCATATGCATATAATTCTTTTGAGCTGATAGCACAGAGACTCACGGAAGTGGATATGCTGAATTTAGCCGATCTGATTTTGAATTTACCATTGCAGAAGGAATTAGATCTCAATGGAAAGAAGTATCTGTTTGCACATGCTATGACATCACCGGTGGGAGTGCCGGAGAAAAGTGAGTATTACCTGATGGGTACCTATGATCTGGAAGCTTTTTTCTTAGAAGGCATAGATGGTGTTATTTCCATGTGTGGGCATACACCGACAGATAATGTCATATGGAGAGATGGTACATACCTGGATGAATATAAAAACTCTGTTTGGCGTAATGAGAAGGAAAATGTATATTTATTAGATTGTGGCTGCGGATTTAAAAGTGGAAGACTGGCCTGTATCTGTTTAGAGAGTGGGCAGAGATATTATTCAGAGTAATCAGGTAATCCTGGAATAATTGTTGGAGAATGATCATGGGAAGAAATGAAAATATAGCGATATTTAAAGATACAGAAAAGCTATGCAGAACAAATAGAAGAATTAAGGAGTCTCTGGAAAACTCCATTAAGCTGCAGAAGCTTATTTTAGAAGGGGATAAGATCAAAACACCAGAGCTTACCCTATATGATACGGAAGCCAGGGTTCTTGTTTCAAGGAAAAGAACATATGAGGCTGCAGGTCATTACAAAAATCAGAAGGTGGCTGTACATAATTTTGCGTCAGCATCCAATCCGGGTGGCGGAGTAATAAGCGGAGCAGGTGCTCAGGAGGAATGTCTCTGCAGATGTTCAAGCTTATATTTTTGCCTTAATACAGACGCAATGTGGAAAGGGTTTTATTATCCGCATAGAAATGCGCATAATCCAATACATAATGATGATATCATTTATATTCCTGCTGTAACTGTATTTAAAACGGATACGGCATTACCCAGACTTATGACGGAAAATGACTGGTTTGATGTCGATGTTATAACATGTGCAGCACCAAATCTTCGATTAAGACCCACAAATAGGTATAATCCGTCTGATGAAGATGCAGTAAGGGTGAGGGATAAAGATCTGTTGTTATTACATGAAAAGAAGTTAAGAAGAATGCTCGATGTTGCTGTCATGGAGGGAACTGAAACTATAATACTTGGTGCTTTTGGATGTGGAGCCTTCTGTAATAATCCGGAGGTAGTTGCACTAGCCAATAAGAATGTGATAAAAGATTATTTACATGCGTTTAAGAACATAGAATATGCGGTTTATTGTAGTCCTGGGGATGATAGAAATTACAGGATTTTTGAAAGAGTTTTGAGACTGGTTTGACTTTAGGGGAGTGATACATGTGGGGAAGATAATAAACGTTCAGGCAGGCAACGATCTGGATATGTTTCAGATATTTAAAAGCTTCGTTCATCAGACAGAGAAGAATGAATTATGATAAAAGAAAAACTGAAGTTTTCAATCTGGTGGGATTGAAGAAAAGATTCGCAGCCTGATCCATCCCATCATTCGTCTCACGTATTCATCTCACCGTTAATTCATTTATTGATATTAAATATTGGATAAGTTATAATAGAGATCATAACTTATGGAGAAATTGAGAAGAATGGAAAAAAGAGAAAGACTGGGAAGCAGACTGGGATTTATCATGCTTTCAGCAGGATGTGCGATCGGTTGTGGAAATGTGTGGAAATTTCCGTGGATGTGTGGACAGAATGGCGGCGGCAGCTTTGTGCTGATTTATATATTGTGCCTGCTGGTACTTGGTCTGCCAACGATGATCATGGAGCTTACCGTAGGGCGTGCGGCGCAGACGAGTCCGCTATATATGTATGAAAAGCTGGCGCGTTCTGGAAAGAAGAAAAAATGGAAGGCCTGCGGGATACTCTGTCTGATAGGAAATATCGCACTGATCGCCTTTTATTCTGTAGTGACGGGATGGATCATTTACTATTTTGTAAAGTTTCTGACAGGACAGAACAGGGAATTTGGCTTTGAAGCAATGATTGCAGATCCTGCAGTAAATGTAGTATATCTGCTTGTGACAGTGGTGATCGCCTATGTGATCCTGAGCTTTCACCTGCAGGGCGGACTTGAGAGGATCACCAAGTATATGATGCTGGCGCTGATCGTGCTGATGCTGGTACTGGCAGTGCACAGTCTGATGCTGAAAGGAGCGGCAGAAGGACTTTCCTTTTATCTGGTTCCTGATTTTTCAAGGATTACAGGAGCTACGGTGGTAAGTGCCATGAATCAGGCGTTCTTTACACTGTCAGCCGGTATGGGAGGCATGGCGATCTTTGGAAGCTATCTGGAGAAAGACAGATCACTGATGGGGGAATCGATCAATATTATTGCACTGGATACGCTCGTGGCAGTCATTGCCGGTGTGATCATGTTCCCTGCATGCTATACCTATGGACTTGAAGTCAATGCCGGACCAAGTCTTCTGTTTGATACGATGGCAAGTGTGTTTAACAACATGAGCGGCGGCAGATGGTGGGGAACGCTGTTCTTCCTGTTTATGGTATTTGCTGCCATGTCAACGGTGCTTGGGGTATGTGAAAATATCCTGGCTATGATCCGGGAGCTGACCGGCTGGTCCAGACCAAAAGGATGCCTTGTGTGTGGTATAGGTACTTTTCTGATCGCGTTGACAACAGCGCTTGGTTACAGTGTATTCCGGTTCCAGCCCTTTGCTGAAGGAACAGCCTGGCTGGATTTCTGGGATTTTATCGTATCGACCAATGTGATGCCGATCGGAGCACTCATTCTGGCATTGTTCTGCAGCAATAAGCTTGGCTGGGGCTGGGAAAATTTCTTAAGCGAGGCCAATGCAGGAGAGGGAATGAAGGTAAAGGGCTGGATGAAGCCTGTTTTCCGATACTTTGTTCCTGTCGTGATCCTGTTTATCTATATTTATGGAATGATCAACTTCCAGTGGAAATAGCGGGAGCGGCTATTCTACACAGGCAAAGATATATTTCAGATATTTCCTGCCGGCATGCGGATCCAGAACATTAACGATGCTGAGGCTGTAAATATCGGTGCAAAGGTGTTTCCGTTGCTGTTTTGTGAGGGTGGCGATGTCTGCATAGGTTTTGCAGATGTCGCCATCGTTTTCTGTACAGACGGAAACAATGGCATTCCTGGAGGGCAGAGGAAACAGATCATGGTCTGCTTCAGCCTGTGGTGAGTCCTTACCAATCCGGGCAATGCTGAATATATTGTTGTAGACATAACAGCTGTTCAGAAAATCAGAGGAGCCAATAGAGGCGCCTATGGGAAAGGGCTGGATAGCAGATGCTGTACAGGACTCCAGGTGACGCTGGATATCGGAGGCAATTTCTCCTGAGGAGGTAGCCGGTGTGGACAGTACCGGAGTCAGCTTCAGGAAGATATCCTCAGGAAAGGTGTAAAGGATGGGATGACCGATATCGTTGACCCGCATCTGCTTCAGGATCTTTCTGGTATTGGAGATCAGGCTGAGCTTCTGATCGATCTGCAGCTTCAGCTGAAGAAGGGAATCGTACTGCTGGTCAACAAATTCGTCAAAGCGGATTTCCTCGCCGCTTAGCAGATAGGTACGGATATCGGCAGCAGAGCAGTCAAGGCTGCGGAAGGTTTTGATGAAGTAATAGGAGCTTAACTGGGAATAGCTGTAATAGTGATATCCATTTTCCTTGTTTTTATAAGGAACAAGAATTCCCTGCTTTTCATAATAGCGCAGGGTATCTCTGGTAGTCTGGCACATGCGTGCAAATTCTCCGGCAGTGATGCAGTATTCGCTGTGGGAGTTTGTGGAAGGTATATCTGATGTCATAATAAAGAAATCTCACTTTCTGTAAAATTCTGTACTGAAAGGCAGCGGCTTGACATGGGGGTTACACCCAGGTTTATTCTAGCACAGAAAGATAAGAAGTGACAGAATTCCAGGGAGGTTTCTTATGAATATTTTAAAAAAGATGTACTGCAGGATTTTTCAGAAATGTTTCCATGTGGCAATTCCGCTGCTGCCATACAGGGAGCCGGAGCTGATCCGGGGATTTGCTGGTGTACCAGGGGTGCTGGCAGAAAAGAAAATCAGCCGTGTCATGTTGGTGACAGATCCGGGGGTATATGGCCTAGGACTGACAGAGCCGCTGGAAGATCTTCTGAAGGCAGCAGGTATTTTTGTAAGTGTGTATAAGGATACGGTAGCCAATCCGACTTCTGCCAATGTAGAGGAAGCCCGCAGACAGTATCTGCAGGATCAGTGTCAGGGACTTATTGCCTTTGGCGGAGGGTCTTCCATGGACTGTGCCAAGGGAATTGGGGCAAGGCTTGCAAGACCAGGAAAGTCACTGGCAAAGATGGAAGGGATCCTGAAGGTGATGCGAAGGCTTCCACTTCTGATCGCCATTCCCACAACTGCAGGTACAGGCAGTGAAACAACACTGGCAGCAGTGATCACGGACGCAGACACCCACCACAAATATGCGATCAATGACTTTTTCCTGATCCCTGATTATGCAGTGCTGGAGCCGGAGATTACAGCGGGACTGCCACCGCAGCTTACAGCAACGACCGGAATGGATGCACTGACACATGCGGTGGAAGCCTATATTGGACGTTCAACCACCAGACAGACAAGGGATGCTGCCGTACTTGCCATCTGTCTTATTTTTGAGAATCTGGAAAGGGCTTACAGGGACGGAAAGGATCTGGATGCCAGAGCCTGTATGCTGAAGGCCTCCTATCTTGCAGGAACGGCCTTTACCAAGAGCTATGTTGGCTATGTACATGCGGTAGCGCACAGCCTTGGCGGGCGCTATGGAATTGCCCATGGACTGGCAAATGCGGTGCTGCTGCCCATCGTCCTTCGGGAGTATGGAGCAAGCGTATATGGAAAGCTGGCAAGACTGGCAAGGCTTACAGGCATCTCATCTGCAGCATCTGACAAAGAGGCTGCGGAAAGCTTTATTGAGCACATCCAGAAGATGAATGATGACATGAAGATCCCGGGAACACTGCAGGGAATCAGAAAAGAAGACATTCCCATGCTGGCGGCTTATGCGGACCATGAGGCCAATCCCCTTTATCCGGTGCCGGTATTGTGGAATGCCAGTGAGCTTGAACGGATTTATCATCTTGTACAGGAGGAACAGAAGCGTGACAGAACAGGAAATCAGACAGATTCTGGAAAAGCAGCATAGGCTTTTCCAGGAAGGAGCAACATTGCCGGTTTCTTTCCGGCTTTCCCAGCTTCAGAAGCTGAAGGATGGAATCCGGCGTTATGAGGAAAAGCTGGATCAGGCGCTTGAGGCAGATCTTGGCAAGAGCCGTATGGAAAGCTATATGTGTGAGATAGGCCTGACGCTGTCTGAACTGACATGGATGCAGAAGCATCTGAGGAGCCTCGTGAGGGAAAAAAGAGTGGCAACACCTCTTGCGCAGCTTGCAGCAAGGAGCTTCCGGTCACCTTCGCCTTATGGTACGGTGTTGATCATGAGCCCTTGGAACTATCCTGTGCTGCTTACACTGGGGCCGCTGATCGACGCCATTGCGGCAGGGAATACAGTGGTCATAAAGCCAAGTGCTTATGCGGAGCATACCAGTGCAGTGCTTAAAGAAATGCTGAAGGAGTGCTTTCCATCGGAGTATGTAGCGGTGGTGACAGGAGGAAGGGCAGAAAATAAGGCACTGCTGGAGCAGCGGTTTGATAAGATCTTTTTCACGGGAGGTAAGACGGTAGGTCGTGAGGTGCTCCGTCATGCAGCAGAATATCTGACACCGGTGACATTGGAGCTTGGAGGGAAAAGCCCCTGTATCGTTGACAAAAGTGCGAAAATTCCGCTTGCGGCGAAGCGGATCGTGTTTGGTAAATATCTGAACTGTGGGCAGACCTGTGTGGCACCTGACTATATTTTGTGCGACCGGACGGTTTATGCTGAACTGATTTTAGCACTGCAAAAGGAGATTACAACACAGTTTGGGGAGGATCCCCTGAAAAATCCAGATTACGGAAAGATCATTAACCGGAAGCATTATGACCGGATCATGGGACTGATCGATCCTGATAAGGTGGTATGTGGGGGCTGTGGTGACGGACAGAGTCTCCGGATAGCGCCAACGATCATGAAAAATGTGACTTTCAGTGATACAGTGATGGGGGAAGAGATATTCGGACCGGTTCTGCCTATCTTGACCTATGATACGCTGGAGGAAGCAATCGACATTGTGGAAGAACATCCACATCCATTAGCGCTGTATCTATTCAGTGAGGATAAAGGGGCACAGAAAAAGGTTCTGGAGCTGTGCCATTTTGGCGGTGGCTGTATTAATGACACGATCATACATCTGGCTACCAGTGCCATGCCCTTTGGAGGAGTTGGTGAAAGCGGTATGGGCGGCTATCATGGAAAGACCGGGTTTGAGACCTTCAGCCATTTTCGCAGTATCGTGGACAAAAAGACATGGATGGATCTGCCAATCCGGTATCAGAGGTACAGCAGGATGAAGGAAAGGCTGCTGCGGGTGTTTCTCAGATAAAGAAAAAGGTATTTATATTTCATGGTTGCGTAAGAGAAAATGAATGTTATACTATTGATATAGTGTATGGGATTTTAGAATTTGTTTGCTGTAGTTCCGGGTATCAGAGGTATGGGTATCTGGTAGGTTTTCTTTTGATGACGTGATGAGAACATGAAAAGAAAGCGGGGTATAAAGATTGGAATTACAGGAAAAGGTAAGAAGAGTACAGGAATTCAGACTCATGGATGATGTATTCTTCGAAGTATTTGCGAAGGATATTCCTGCATGTCAGGAAATCCTGAGAACGATTCTGGAAGATGATAGGCTGATCGTAGAAGAGGTGATCGTACAGAGCAGTGAGAGAAATCTGTATGGTCGCTCTGTCAGGCTGGATGCGCTTTGCACACTGGGAAATGGCAGCAAGTGCAATATTGAAGTGCAGAGATCTGATCGTGACAACCACATGAAAAGGGCCAGATTTAATGCGTCTGTTATCACGACCAGATCAGCTGAACCGGGAGAAAGATTTCAGGATGTACTGGAGCTTTACATCGTGTACATTTCGGAGTTTGATTTTCTGGGAGGAGGTCTGACTACTTATCATGTGGATAAGACGATCCGTGAAAATGGAATGATTGTAGATGATGGACTTCATGAGATTTTTGTGAATACAGTAATTAAGGATGGAAGCAGGATTTCAGATCTGATGTCCTGTTTTTCATCTAAGGATGTTAATACTGCGGAATTTCCGGCAGTAACAAAAAGGTTCAGGGAGCTGAAAAGTGAAGGAGGTGCATCTGCTGTGTGTGAAGTTATGGAGAAATATCTGGAAGAAGCGAGAATAGAAGCAAGTGCTGAAGCAAAGAAATCAGAAAGAATTCAGGCGATTCGAAACATGATTGAACTGGAAGTTCCTAGGGAGAAAATCTTAAAAAAGTATTCTCTTGAAGAATACCAGGAGGCAGAGGCATCATTAGCAACAACACTATAAACGGATATATATAATCCGAGAGACGCTTGTCAGTAGGCAGGCGTCTTTTTCGTCTGAGAAATAATAAAATGTATACATTAGGTTCAAAAAATTATATAATGACAATGCTACATATAATATGATAAAGAACTTATTACAGAGGATATATTATGAAAGAAACAAAAACAAATTATAAAATTTTATTATGTACCTGTATAATAAATGTATTTATGGCTCTATCCTTAAACAATTTTGTTTCATCAGATGTATTTTTGCCAGCTTTATTTTTATATTTTATTTCAAATTTTATGACATTCTTTGAGAAATCATACAATTATAAGTTTATTGCATCCAAGTATGAAAAGTATGTGTCATATACTTGCTGTATAGTATGTGGGGGGATATCATGTCTTTATACCGCTCATGCGCTTCAGATGGTTGAAATTGTTTTCTTTAAAGTAGAGGATAATTATAGAATTTTACTTCAAGGAATGCCAAATACATTTTTTAGTTTTAAATCTGTAGATATTACAGGAATAATAATTATATGTATTTTATTTGTACCATTAGCCAGTGTATTGCTTTGTATTATCCCGTTTCTCCATGAACAAGGATTTTCTAAGCAGGACATAGAGAATATATTAAAAAAACATAAATGTATACTAGTAGAGAGTATTGGCATTGCAGGAGTTGCCGGAGGGGGTGGCGTGATTTATTGTTATATTAAATCGGTAAATGAACATAGCATATATGGAGTTCCTCAATATTGGAAGTATTTTACTGTATGCTTTATCGTTATATTCTTATTTTCATTATTTATAATAATAAAAAGATACAAAAGGGGGATATGATATGTCAATTCCAAAGTATGATCAAATGTATCGGTCATTTCTTAAGAGTTTAGAGGATGGAAAGGTGCATCCATATATTGATGCCAAAAGGCAGGTAATCAAAGATTTTAAACTGTCTGAAGAAGATGTTTCGGAAATGCTGGAAAACGGAAAACAGACCCTGTTCAATAATCGGATTGGATGGTGCAGAACCTATTTAAAGAAAGCAACCTTAATTGATAGTCCGTCTAGGGCTCACTTTATTCTGACATCTGCAGGTAGGAAGGAGTTGGAAGCAGGAGAAAATATTACGAACGAAATCCTAAAGAGATATCCATCTTTTGTGGAGTTTCTAAATGGAGAATCCAGTTGTGAAAAGGATAAAGGAGTTAAGGAACTTAGTGATGAAACGCCACAGGAAATATTGGAACGTGTACAAAGGGAATTAGATACGGTTTTAAAGGATGAGATTTTGGAACGGATACATCGGAATCCACCGGATTTTTTTGAACATTTGGTTGTTGGATTGATGGAAAAGATGGGATATGGAAGAGGGAAAGTAACGCAAAAGACACGGGATGAGGGAATTGATGGAGTTGTTTACCAAGATAAATTAGGTTTTGATGTTATTTACATTCAGGCTAAACGATATGATCCAAAGAAGATAGTTAGTAGTCCAGAGGTGAGACAATTTTATGGGGCAATGCCTGAGAAAAATGCCAAAGGAATGTTTATAACGACAGCGCAGTATTCAAAAGATGCAAAGCAATATGCAGAACAAAGGCATATTATTTTAATTGATGGGCCTAGACTGGCGCAACTTATGATTGAGTATGAATATGGGGTAAGTACTCAGTGCGTATACAAGATTAAGAAGATAGATACTGATTTTTATGAGGAAGTTGATCAGGATATTGTTTAAATGTCTGATGTAATGAGGTTTCGATGATGCACACCTTTACCAATACTGAATTCACCAGGTCCATGAAAAAATCGCATACGATTTATATGCCTGAGATGCTGCACTATCACAATGAGCTGTTATGTGCAGCATTTGCTTTTGGAGGGTATAAACTGGCAGTTGTGCCGGAGCAGGAACACATCTGCTATGAGACGCAGAGTCTTGTGAATAAGGATTACTGTACCTGCGCCATTGGGATCATTGGAAATCTTCTTACCTTTGTGAAGAGTGATGACTGTGACAGGGAGCATATTGCATTTCTGGAGCCGCAGGCAGGCGGTGCCTGCCGGGCAGGAAATTATTATAACCTGATCATAGAATGTCTGCATAAGCTGGGATATGGGCAGATCCCTGTACTGAGTCTGAATGCGCATGGTCTGGAACAGCACAGTGGATTTCGGATTAATGGACGGATGCTTTTAGGAGCCATTGCGGCTGTGTGCTACAGTGATCTTCTGATGGATCTGACCCAGCAGATCAGACCCTATGAAAAAAATGCCGGTGAGACAGAAGGGCTGCGACAGCAGTGGTTACAAAGACTGACGGAAGAGATCAGGCATGGAAGGCATCTGTTTTACAGGAAAAAGGTATATCGTGAGATTGTGGAAAGCTTTGGGAGGATTCCGGTGGACAGGGGACAGGCAAAGAAAAAGGTTGGTGTCGTCGGGGAGATCTATATTAAGTGCTCTCCTGTCGGGAACCGTCATCTGGAGGACTATTTGCAGAAAAACGGCTGTGATTACAGGATGGGTGGTTTCGTTAATTATTGCATTTATGTGGTGTACAGTGAGATGAAAAGTCTGGAACTGGGACATCAGAGCAGACTGGAAGCAGCAGGATATCAGAAGGTGCTGCAGTTTCTGTATTATGTGCAGAAGGAGATCGCAGAGGCGTTGGAGCAGGCAGGTTTTCTGCATGACAGAAGCTTTCAGGAGCTGATTGCAGAAAAGAAAGATATTTTAAGTGATTATTACAATATCGGAGATGGCTGGTTAATGACAGCTGAAATCATAGATCTGATCAAAAAAGGGTATGATAAGATTCTGGTGGTACATCCCTTTGGCTGCCTTATCAGCCATGTGGGTGGACGGGGCGTACTGAAAGCGCTGCATGAACGGTTCCCGGAAGCGAAGATCACATCCATTGAATATGACTATGACCAGTCAGATACCCTGCGGGAGAGCAGGGTACTGCTGGCAATAGAATAAAGATATCAGGTAATTATTCAGAATAAAAACGGGATCCGGATCAGGAAAGCGAAAAGCCATGCCAGAACACACTGGGTGATCACGACGGTAATGGCCCATTTCCTGCCAAGCTCCCGGCGGATAGAGGCGATCGCAGCCACGCAGGGTGTATAAAGCAGGCAGAAAACAAGGAGGCTCGCTGCCGATAAGGGGGTCAGCACTGCCTGCAGCGCTTCGGTAGAGCCAAAGAGTACGGACAGGGTGGCCACTACGCTTTCCTTTGCCATGAAGCCGGTGATCAGGGCGGTGGAGATCCGGAAATCTCCAAATCCAAGGGGCCTGAAGATGGGTGCGATCAGGCCGGCAACGGATGCCAGCATGCTGTCAGCGGAATTGGTGACAAGGTTCAGCTTCAGATCAAAGGACTGCAGGAACCAGATCACGATCGTGGCAACAAAGATCACGGTAAATGCTCTCTGGAGGAAATCCTTGGCCTTTTCCCAGAGAAGCTGTCCTACGTTTTTCATACCGGGCAGCCGGTAGTTGGGAAGTTCCATGACAAAGGGTACGGCCTCTCCTTTGAACAGAGTGCCCTTCAGAAGGAGAGCTGTCAGGATGCCGACCAGAATGCCGCCAAAATAAAGGGCGATCATAACAAGCGTACTGTACTTTGGAAAGAAAGCTACCGCAAAGAAGCTGTAGATCGGCAGCTTTGCGGAGCAGCTCATAAAGGGTGTCAAAAGGATCGTCATCTTACGGTCACGCTCGGAAGGAAGCGTACGGCTTGCCATGACACCGGGGACGGTACAGCCAAACCCTACCAGCATTGGTACGATACTCCGGCCGGAAAGCCCGATCTTCCGCAGGAGCTTATCCATAACAAAGGCAACTCTTGCCATATAACCGCTGTCTTCCAGAAGAGAAAGGAAGAAAAACAGGGTGACGATGACAGGCAGGAAGCTTAAAACACTTCCGACACCGTTAAATATGCCGTCAATGATCAGTGAATGGAGTGCTTCATTTACATTTGCGGCGGTCAGGGCATGGTCTGTCAGTACTGTCAGTGCATTGATGCCAAGATCCAGAAGATCTGACAGAGCAGCACCGATCACACCGAAGGTCAGGAAAAAGACCAGTGCCATGATGGCAATAAAGCATGGGATCGCAGTATAACGGCCGGTAAGGATGCGGTCGATCCGCCCGCTTCGCAGATGCTCCTTGCTCTCCTTTGGCTTGACAACGGCACTGTTGCAGATCTTTTCAATAAAGGTAAAGCGCATATCGGCAATGGCTGCGGCACGGTCAAGACCACGTTCTGCTTCCATCTGGATAATGATATGCTCCAGTGTTTCCTTTTCATTTTCATCAAGCTCAAGCTGCTCCAGGATCAGATGATCCCCCTCTGCCAGCTTGGCGGCTGCAAAACGGACGGGTATGCCTGCATTCTTCGCATGATCCTCGATCAGGTGCATGATTCCATGAAGGCAGCGGTGAACAGCACCGCCATGATCATCAGCATCACAGAAGTCCTGTCTGCCGGGACATTCCTGATATTTGGCTACATGCATGGCGTGGGAGATCAGCTCCCCGATTCCTTCATTTTTGGCAGCAGAAATGGGGACAACAGGAATCCCAAGCTGGGCTTCCATTTCGTTGACCAGAATGGAGCCGCCGTTTTCCCTGACCTCATCCATCATGTTGAGGGCAAGTACCATCGGGATATCCAGCTCCATCAGCTGCATGGTAAGATACAGATTCCGTTCGATATTCGTTGCGTCAACGATGTTGATGATACCCTTTGGGTGCTCGTTCAGGACAAAATTCCTGGTAACGATCTCCTCGCTGGAATAGGGGGACATGGAGTAAATGCCGGGAAGGTCAGTCACAAGAGTGTTCTTTTCTCCACGGATCGCTCCATCCTTTCTGTCTACGGTTACACCGGGGAAATTACCAACATGCTGGTTGGAGCCGGTGAGCTGATTGAAAAGTGTTGTTTTGCCACAGTTCTGGTTGCCAGCCAGTGCAAAGGTAAGCAGGGTATCCTCCGGCAGAGGATTTTCATCATTTTTATCATGGAACCGTCCACCTTCACCAAGACCGGGGTGTGGCATGACTTTTTTGTCAAAGGAAGGATCCGGCGTCCCGGACAGGGAAATGGCATCCCGGATAGAATCTATTTCTATTTTTTCTGCGTCGGAAAGCCGCAGGGTAAGCTCATAGCTGTGGATCCGTACTTCTACAGGATCACCCATAGGTGCATATTTTACCATGGTGATATCCGCTTTCGGGATAATTCCCATGTCAAGGAAATGCTGGCGCAGGGCACCTTCCCCGCCAACAGAAAGAATCGTGGCACTTTTGCCGATCGGCAGTTCTTTTAAAGTCATCTTCTGTACCTCCATGCCTTTTGTTCTGACGTAAGTATAGAACCATGGCGGTTCGCCGGTCAATGATTATTGAGAATATTTATCAAATAATATAGAATGGAATGGTATATAATGAACAGGTACAGGAGGTAAGAATATGGCATGTACAACAGTATTAGTGGGCAAAAAGGCATCCTATGACGGATCCACCATGATTGCCCGTAATGACGATTCAGGCTCCGGGCATTTTACACCGAAGAAGTTCACGGTGGTGAAGCCAGAGGAGCAGAAGAGAACCTATGAGTCAGTGATCTCGCATGTAAAGATAGAGCTTCCGGACAATCCCATGCGTTACACGGCAATGCCAAATGCCCTGGAGGGAGAGGGGATCTGGGCTGCCAGCGGTGTGAATGAGGCCGGTGTTGGCATGACAGCGACAGAAACGATCACAGCGAACGCAAGAGTTCTCGGAGCCGACCCGTTAGTTGTTTATGAGCCGGCAGCTGACGGCAGGGAAGAGAAAGCCGGCGGCATCGGGGAAGAGGATATCGTTTATCTGACCCTTCCCTATATTCATTCAGCAAGAGAAGGCGTACAGAGGCTTGGCAGCCTGCTGGAGCAGTATGGTACCTATGAAATGAACGGTATCGCTTTTCAGGATAAGGATGAGATCTGGTGGTTTGAAACCATTGGCGGACATCACTGGATGGCAAGAAGAGTGCCGGATGATGTCTATGTGGTGATGCCAAACCAGCTCGGACTTGACAGTCTGGATCTACAGGATGCACTTTCGACGGGAAAGGAATACCTTTGCTCCTCCGATATGAAGGAGTTTATCGAAAAGCATCATCTGGATCTTTCAAAGGATGGCATCCTGAACCCGAGAGATGCCTTTGGCACCCACGATGATTCAGACCATGTATATAATACACCACGCGCATGGTTTATGCTGAAGTACATGAATCCACACAGCTTTAAGTGGGAGGGACCGGATGCGCAGTATACTCCGCTGTCAGATGATCTGCCCTGGTGCATGGTGCCGGAGAAAAAGATGACACCGGAGGATGTAAAGTACCTGTTATCCTCCCATTATCAGGGAACTGAATACGATCCCTATGCAGCTTACGGAGAAAAGTCCATGCGCGGCGCTTTCCGGTCGATCGGCATTAACCGGAATGATTTCATGGCACTGATCCAGATGAGACCTGATGAGGAAAAGGATACGCAGGCTATTGAATGGGTGGCATATGCATCCAATGCCTTTAATGTAATGGTTCCCTTTTATACAGAGGTGACGAAGACGCCGGATTATCTTTCCGGAACAGCGAAGGAAGTGTCAACAGACAATTTCTACTGGGTAAGCCGCATGATCGCAGCCATGGCAGATGCGTCCTATCATAAATCTGTTTTCCATGTGGAGCGGTATCAGGAGAATGTGGCAGCAAAAAGCCATGAGCTTCTGAATCATTATGATGCGTTGCTGAAGGAAGAAAAAGATGCCGGCAGGCGTCTTGCTCTCAGGGAAGAGGCCAATGAGGCTGTGGCAGCCATGGTGAAGAAAGCGGCAGCAGACACGCTTGATAAGGTACTGTATGAACTGAGTAATGACATGAAGAATGCTTATTCCAGATCGGATGCTTAATAAAGTCAAATCAGAACAGAAGTGAGGAAGGGACTGCCCTTTCCCTGCGGTAAAGCGGGAAGGGCGGTTCTTTTTTTCTGTCACAGGAAAAAACAGGGAAACGGTTTCGTGAAAGTTTCACAAATATTGAGGGAAACAAAAGGAAACTGCAAAAACCATGTGAAAAACATACAAAATTTTAATGCAGTATTTAGCAAAAACAGATAAAAACAAAGGAAAACGGTTACCCAAAAACAAATTGACCGTCTGAAAAGATCAACGTTATAATCAGAATAACCAAAAGGAAAGTGCACTTCTGACAGGAAATAAGGAAAGAAAAGAGAGAGGATATTATGGGTAAGTATTTGAAGAGAATAGGAACGTTTTTTACCATGCTGCTCATGCTCACTGCTCTATGGTCCATGACAGCAATGGCAGCAACAGATACAGACAGAAATGCATTTTACGTACAGGTTCCGGCAGACTGGGAAAGCCCCTGTGTATGGGCATGGGACAGTGACGGAAACAACGCTTTTGAAGCGTGGCCGGGAGAAGAAATGGAAGCAGATCCGGAAAATGAAGGATGGTATTATATCTGGCTTCCTTCCTTTGCCAATCATGTGATCGTAAATGCCAATGATGGCAGCGTCCAGACAGAAGAACAGATTTTGGACAGCAATGCTGCATGGATGACAGTGAAGGCAGCGGATACGGTGGAAGTAACCTATGAGAAGCAGACAAGTGGAGAAGCACCCGCCTATACAGAAAAGTTTACAGTACATGCCAAGGTGGATGAAAGCTGGGAAAATCCGTGCCTGTGGGCATGGTCAGCACCGGATGGAACCAATGCTTTTGAAGCATGGCCGGGAAAAGCCATGAAGGCCGGGGAAGATGGATGGTACACAGCAAAGGCTCCCGTTTTTGTAAACTCTGTGATCATTAACGGTAATGAAGGAAGTGTTCAGACAGAAGATATTTCTATTGATCCGGCAGAGGTCTGGATCACAGTAGAGGCAGACGGAACGTATGATTTCAGCTATACAGATCCGGATAAGGCAGCAGTAGCTGATATCACGGTTCACGTATCAGCACCGGCAGACTGGGAAAGCCCGTGCCTGTGGGCATGGTCGGCACCGGATGGAACCAACGCCTTCGCATCCTGGCCGGGAGAAGCCCTGGAAGAGGGAGAGAACGGCTGGCTTCAGAAAACAGTGCCTGGCTGGATCAATTCTGTGATTGTCAATGGAAATGAGGGCGGTGTCCAGACAACCGATATTTCTGTGGAAAGCGGAAAGGATATCTGGCTTGTGATAAACGGACCTGAAGATTATACCGTTTCCTATGAGGAGCCGGAGTTGGCAGCAGAAACAGAAGCAGATACTGCCGCAGAGGAAAGCGGCGAAGTGACCATTACTATATGGCATGACAAGGAAGAAGCGGTGACCCAGGTACTGGAAAATGCCCTGTCAGAGTTAGAGCCGGAGATCCATGTAGTTCTGGAAAAGAAAAGTGATCTGACAGAAGCGCTGAAAATGGTTGGAAATGATCCCAAGGCAGCACCGGATATGTATCTGTTTGCCCATGATAAGATTGGGGTATATGCAGAAATGGGAATCCTTGCACCCATTACGGATATCATTCCGGAGGAAGAGCTTGCCGCATATATGGACAATACCATAGAGGCAGCCACCTATAAGGGGACTGTTTATCAGCTTCCGATCTATTATGAAACGCTGCTGTTCATGTATAACCGTCTTTATATGAGTGATGAGGAGGTGCCGGCAACGACAGAGGAGCTTTATGCCTATATGCAGGAAAATACAAAGGGTGGACACTATGGCTTTGTGGAGCAGCACAGCACACCTTATTATGCAGCGGGCTGGATCAATGGCTTTGGCGGTTATCTTTTGAATGATCAGGGAGAACCGGGACTGAACAGTCCGGAAACAGAGGAAGCCCTTACCTATCATAAAAAGTTTGCAGAGCTCATGCCGGGAGAAACAGAATATGCAACGGTGAACACTTTGTTTAAGGAAGGAATGGCGCATGCTACGATCGCAGGTCCATGGCTGATCCCGACGGTACGGGAAAGTGGTATGGATGTAGGAATCGCACCAATGCCGGTGATCGATGAGACAGGAACTCCGATTTCTCCTTATATGGGAGTGCAGGGTATTCAGGTACTGAGGAATGCAGCGGAAAAGAAGCCGGAGGCAGTGGAAAAGGTGCTGCGGGCGCTGATGAGTGATGAGCTTTTAATCGATCTTGCGAAGGCCAGCGGATGTGCACCTGCCAGGGAGTCCTGCTATGAACAGGAGAGCATCACCGGTGATGAAGTGGTCATGGCGATGAAGGAAACAGCGGAAAATGCAGTGCCGATGCCGAACCTGCCGGAAATGGATGGGAAGCCGAATCTGTATATCCAGTCACATATTACGGTACCATCGCTGATCGTGAGAGGGTCAACGTGAGATGAGGTATCTTATATAATGAATTATTATAGAATGAGAGCCGCAAATGCGGCTCTCATTTCATTTCATGGATAAATAAATAATAAAGCTGGAAAAATCTAACGCTGTACGCGGCCAGAGCCATCTCCATTTGCCAGCTTTTCTACATCGGAAACACTGACACGGTTAAAGTCACCGATAATACTGTGCTTCAGGCAGGAGGCTGCAACAGCAAATTCCAGTGCAGCTGATAGTTCCTGATAGTGATTCAGACCGTAAATAAGTCCGCCTGCAAAGCTGTCACCACCACCTACTCGGTCTACGATATCGGTAATGTGATATTTTTTTGATTCATAAAAATGAGCTCTGTTGTTGATACAGGCTGCCCAATCATTATGATCTGCACTCTTGGATTCCCGTAATGTAATAGCAATAAGCTTCATATTGGGATAGGAAGCAAGCACCTTATCACCAAGGGCTTTGTATTTACTGCGATCAAGGCTGCCGGATTCTACATCTATGTCAACGGTGATTTCCAGAGATTTCTGTACATCTTCTTCATTGGCAATGGCAATGTCCACGTAGCTTGCCAGTTCGCGCATGACCTCAGAAGCTTTCTTGCCATATTTCCATAAATTTTTACGAAAATTCAGATCACAGGAAACTGTAATGCCCTTTTCTTTGGCTGCTTTTACACTTGCAAGGCTTAACTCCATTGCGGTTTCAGATAACGCCGGGGTGATACCGGTAATATGATACCAGTCTATACCATCAAATATCTCATTCCAGTTAAAAAGCTCCGGTTGTGCAATAGCGATAGAGGAACCACTGCGGTCATAGGTGACCTTACTGGGAAGCTGATTTGCACCGCTTTCCAGAAAATAGATTCCCATACGGCCTTCGCCGCGTTTTACTTTTGAAACATCAACACCGAACTGGCGAAGCTCTTTTATACATTCATCGCCGATGACATTATTTGGTAAGACAGTGCAATACTGCACATCCATACCAAAGTTTGCGAGTGAAACAGCAACATTGGCTTCACCCCCACCAAAGGATGCCTCCATAATGGGAGACTGGAAAAAACGTTCCAGGCCAGGAGGCTTTAAACGCAGCAAAATCTCGCCAAAAGTTAATATTTTCATAGTGTAATACTCCTCGTTTTATTTATTTTTGTAATAAATGAATGGCAAATCCGCCAATTTCCTGCTTCAGATAAAGAGCGACCAACCGGTCATCTTTGTATTTTGCAGTTGATGTATCTGCATAAAAGCCAGCTTTTTCCAGCTCAGGAACTGCACAGAGAATATTGTTGGTTCTGATGGCAATATGTCCGTACGCTCCCAAATTAGGGGATTTCAAAATTTCAATATTGGGAGAGGCAAATACGGAGCTGCTGCCGTCTTTGAGGGGAAAATCAAAAGCTGTCTGGAAAAAATTACTTACCTCAGTGGAGGATTCAACATTTTCACAGTTGATTCCCAAATGTGCAAATTCAAAGCCGAGCGCATTTTGACGGGCTTCCCTGCAGAGAGCTGTAATCTTATCAAAATTGCCATCTGCAATGTCTTTGCGGGTACAAATCCAGCTGCCGCCTACTGCGTGGATAAAGGGTGCCGCAATGTAGTCACCAATGTTATGGCTGTTAATACCACCGGTAGGCAGAAACTTTATTCCTGGAAAAGGTGCAGAAAGCGACTTTAAGGCAGTAAGTCCTCCGTATACATTCGCTGGAAAGAACTTTACAACAGAAAGTCCTAATTTTACAGCAGACATGATTTCTGATGGAGCGACACAGCCAGGGGTTACAGTAATACCTGTTTTGATGCAATATTTTATGATTTCTTCATCAAAGCCGGGAGAAACAATAAAGCCTGCACCGGCAGATACAGCAGCTTTGCACTGCTCGAGATTTATGACTGTGCCAGCTCCCACCAGCATATCCGGGCAGGCGGATGCAACAGCAGCAATGCTGTCTTTTGCAGCAGCTGTTCGAAAAGTGATTTCCATAACGTCAATGCCACCGGCAAGAAGTGCTTTTGCGGTTGGCACTGCATCTTCTGCATTGTCCAGTACAACAACGGGAACAATGCAGGCACGTGAAAATCGTTCAAGTGGGTTCATAAGATACCTCCTAAATATAGAATAAATAGCATAAGTGGGGGCACTTTTGTTATTATCCTTTTGAAAATAGAAGGATTTGTATAATGCATGAACAGCAAAATAAGCGGGGGCGTCTTGCTGCTTGCTCTTAGTGTTTCAGAATAGTTGAGCCTGCAATTTGTAAAGGACAGGTCAACCGGGTTTCTTTCTTTGTAACAGAAGGATCTGCAATGCATTCAAGCAGTTTTTGTGCAGCCAGATTCCCGATAAGACGTGGCTGGACTACAATGTTGGTAATGCGGGGCGTCATCAGAGACAGCAGTATGCTCTGCTCCTCCCAGCCCCAGTCATCAGGACCGCAGAGTCCGATTTCGTCTGGAATGTGTATTCCAAGAGAGCGGATCGCATTAAATACATGCAGTACGGTAATGGAGTTGACACAGAATATGGCGGGAAGTTCCTTTTTCCCACAAATATCCTTTAAATGGTGAAGCTGACTGATGACATTCTGGGTATCGTGAGTGTCAATGACGTAGGTTAATTCGTTTGGGTCGACCTCAGGATAATAAAGCTTCACTGCGTCCAAAAAGGAATTGCGCCTTTCGGACCGGACAGAACTTGCAAAATAATTTTCTGTAAAAAAGACAGGAAGTGTATAGCCTTGTTCCTTCAGGTGCTTTACAAGTTCGAAAATAGGATCCCGGTGATTGGAGCCCACAAATTGGAAATTATAGTCATCTATGGTACGGTCACAAAGAACGATGGGAAGTCCGTTGCAGGCCTGCTGTATAAGCAAAGGGTTCTGGCTGGAACAGGTGTTTACGATCAGACCGTCTACATGCCGGCTCATCAGGGATCTGATATAGGACTCTTCTTCTTTGATACTATTGTTACAGCTGACAAATAATGGCATATAATCACTGCTCAGGAGTGTTTCACTGATGCCCTGGATCAGAGTAGCATAGAAAGGTGTTGATATATCCGATACAATAACTCCAATATGATGCGATAAATTTGTCTTTAAAGACTGCGCCATAACATTTGGATGATAATTGGTCATTTTAATAACTGCTTCGATCCGTTCCCGGGTATCCTTTTGGATCAAGTCCTGTTTCCCATTGATATAACGGGAAACAGTGGTGATAGAAACTCCGGCCGCTTTGGCGATATCTGAAATGGTAACCTTTTCATAGTTCATATGATGTGTTTGGGCCGGTTTGGATACATAACAAGTAATGCAATAGTAAAAATTACTTTAATCTGTACCTGAAACAGCCACGCTCCTAACGTTGTTTTGAAAATATTATAGAATTTTACTTTTTAAATTGTCAAGCAAATATGAAAAACATTTATTGCTTTCTGAAGTTTTGTATGTAGTGCATAAATGAAAACGATTTCAAATTGTGCAATGTCATGAAAATGGGGAAAATATGTGAAATATATCTTGTATTAGCCAAGATTATGTGATAGATTTGTGGAAAATGATAGGTCAAAACAAGAAAAGAGACAGAAACAAGTAAAATTAATGAAATCATTTTCATAATCGAATATGGACACATGATGATGAATGTGTGATAATGGTGTTTCCGGGAGTTATCCCGTACACATATATAAGCTAAGGTGGGGGCACTGAAATATTCTTAAGAAGCAGGGAGGACAATAAAGAAAGAGAAAATTGAAATAATTGCTTAAAATGAAAAGTTCAGATGAATCTGACATTAGCGATTTGCAGCATACAGGAAGAGAAGGAAGATGCTCTTATATGTGTGAGCGCTACGCACGTAAGCCTGATATGCACACAAAAACGGTGGCGCAGAAAAGAGGTAAAGAAGATTATGAAGAAAAAGTTATTAGCATTAATTATGACAGCATGTATGGTCACAACAATGTTTACTGCATGCGGAAAGGCTGATTCGTCAGCTGCTTCTGAAACGGAAGGACAAAATACAGCAGAGAGCAATACTGATGAAGGCAATACTGAAAGCGGTGAAAAAGAAACAATTGAATTCTGGGATATGATCTGGGGTTCTGATGCAGATGCTTATGAAGCTACGGTGAGAGAGATCTGCGAGCAGGTTGGAGAGGAAATCGGTGCGAATGTCGAGGTCAGATTTTTGCCGTGGGACAATTTTACACAGGTTTATCTGACTGCTGTAGCATCCGGAACAGCACCGGATGTAGGTACAACAGGAACAACCCTGCCAAGTCAGGTACATATGATGGGTGGAACGATGAATCTGAATTCTATTCTTGAAGACTGGAAGGCAGAGAATAATCCTATTCTGGAGGCTATCCCTCAGGCGGCGTTTGACGTTCAAACCTTTGATGGTGAACTTGTAGCAATGCCGTTTGATATTCAGCCGGAATGCATTACCTATAATGAGGCTATTTTCAAGGAATGTGGTATTACTGAGGAACCGACAACCTTTGATGAGTTTTTGGATGTATGTAGAACCATTAAGGAAAAACGTCCTGACATCATTCCCTTTGTTGCAGCAGCAGGTGATCATGAGGTACATACACTTTTCACGTATTTCTGTATGCTGAATGGTACAAATGTTGTTACTGAAGATCTGAAACCTAATGTATCCTCTCCGGAGGTTTTACATGTGTGTGAATTACTTAAAACCATGTATGATGAAGGACTGATTGCTGAAAGTGCAGCTTCTATGACATCAGGCGAGCGTGACAGTACTTATGTTAGTGGAAACGCAGCAATGATCTTCCGCCATAACCTGGATTCCTCAGTTGCTACTATTAACAAAGAAGTATGGGATAACAGCCGGGTTATGGGGCTGCTTAAGGGACCTGATACAGATACCCCTGTTAGTATGACTTATTTTGAGCCCATACTTGCGTTTAATAATGATCATCCGGAACTGACAAAGGCATTCATTAAATCCTATATGGAGCATTATAAGCAGATTTATGTTACGGGTTCAAGAGGAACACTGCCGACAAGAAGTGACTGGTATAGTGATGAAGTTTTTAATACTCCGATCTACAATGATCTGACAGAAAAGTGTTTACCTTCTATGCAGTTCCCTACATGGCCTGTTAAAGGGTATTACAGTGCATATAATCAGGTAGAGGGTGAGCTCCTGCTTCAGAGCATTACACAGGAAATCCTGATGGGAAATGATGATCTTGAAGGACTGGCCAAGCAGACGGACGAAAAGATTCAAAAGGCATTAGACGAAGCGAAGTAGTTTTGTGACTCTGTATATAAAGGCAGATCAATATGTCTGCCTTTATATACTATGAATATTTAGAAAATATTATATTTGATTTATCAGATAACATAATTGTTAAGGAGGTAAAATGAACATATGAAAGGGAATCGATTATTCAGTAGAAGGTTTGGATACATGTTAATTTTCCCTTCTGCAATCGTTTTTTTAATAGTAAGTATTTATCCGCTGTTAACGGGAATAATGCTTTCTTTTCAGAATAGCAGCTTATACAAGGGCAATGAAAAGAAGTTTGTTGGATTGAAAAATATTATAACTATATTAACATCAGATGCAGAATTTCGCAGTGATTTGCTGTTTACGGTAATATATACAATTGGCATAGTGGTGATTGCTTATATAACAGGATTGGTATTTTCTTTATTATTAAATGCAGACATGCCATGCCGTACTTTGTTCCGGGTTTTGATTTTAATTCCGTGGGTTATATCACCTGCAGTATCAAGTATGAGCTGGAGCTGGCTCTTAAGTGATCAATATGGTTTTTTTAATAATTTTTTAAAAAGTATTGGTGTGATTGACAAATCGATATTATTTTTGGCTGATAAAACACTTGCAAAGATAATGGTAATCATAATAGGTGCATGGAGAAATTTTCCTTTTATTACAGTATCTTTGTTAGCAGGTTTACAGGGAATATCCAAGGACTATTATGAAGCTGCTGATATTGATGGAGCCAACAAATTTCAACGGTTTCGGTATGTAACATTTCCACATCTTAAAAATGTTTCCATCATAACAATTACGCTGGTTTCAATTTGGACATTCAATAATTTTGACAATATATATATGCTGACCAAGGGTGGTCCTGCACAATCTACAGAGGTACTGTCAATACTTGCTTACAATAATGCCTTTTTCAGAGGAAATATCAGTTATGCATCTGCTATGGCAACTGTAATGCTGGTAATCATGCTGATTGCAAGTGGTGTTTATTTCAAAGTAAGTAAGTATGGAAAGGAGTGAGATAGATAACTATGATAAAATACAGGAAAAAGATAAAACGGGGTTTACTCTTTTTGGTAATGGTATTTCTTTCATTTGTAGTTAATATTCCCAATATAAGCATGATAGGAACAGCGTTAAAACCTTTTGGTGGTTATATGAGTGATAAATCTCTTTTTCCGTCCAACCCGGATTTTTCCATGCTCCGCAAAGTGCTATTTGAAACTACATTTGGAAGGTATCTTGCGAACAGTGTGTTTATAGCGCTGGTGGTAGTTGTGTTCTGCGTAGTATTTGCTTCATGCGCAGGATATGCATTATCACGTTGTCGGGGGAAGGTATTTACAGGATATACTGTATTTTTGCTGATGCTGCAAATGTTTCCACTGGTATTAGTACTTATACCATTGTTCTGGATTTTTAAAACACTGGGACTTGTAGACAATCAGTTATCTGTAATCATATGCTATATTTCTATTAATCTGCCGTTTGCAACGTGGATGCTGAAGGGATTCTTTGATGACATAAGCATTGATATTGAAGAAGCAGCATTTATTGATGGACTGGGACCGGCACAGTCATTTTTGAAAATAGTTTTGCCACTTTCGCTTCCTGGAATTGCTACGGTTGCTATCTTTACGTTTAACAACTGTTGGAATGAATATATGTTAGCGAGTGTATTTTTACGTTCTAATGAATTACAGACAATGACAATAGGGCTTCAGATGTTCCAGGTACAAAATAACGCAGACTGGTCAACGATGATGGCAGCATCTACAATTGCATTAATCCCTTCATTGATATTCCTGCTGTTTATGCAGAAATATATGGTACAGGGTCTGACAGCGGGTGCTGTAAAAGGATAAGAGAAATATAGTGATCTTGGTGATTTGCAAAAATCTGAAAGGAGGAAGATTCATTGTTAACAGCATTTGTAGGAACCAATTCTTTGCGAGGGTCTCAGGGAATTTACACCCTTGCTATAGACGAGCATACAGCAGACATGAAAATAGTTCGTACCATTCCAGCAGAAAATTCGTCTTATTTGTGCATAGATAAAGATGAAAAGCATCTTTATGCAACTATTGAAAGTAATAGCTTTCATGGTATTGATGGCGGAGGTGTTTCTGCGTACCAGATAGATGAGGATGGAAATCTCACTTTTATAAATGAACAGCCAACTTATGGAAAGCTTCCCTGCTACGTTGATGTAGAGAGCGATTACTTGTATGTATCAAATTATGGAGAAGGAACACTTGTATGTTATCCATTGGAACAGGATGGCAGCATCGGCGGCTGTGAAAGAAAGATATCACATCTTCCAAGTGCACAAAAAGTACCCCATGTACATTGCAGTGAGATCACACCGGATGGTGAATACATTTGTGTGTTGGACTGTGGGATAGATGCGGTGGCTTTTTATAATGCAAAAGGAGAGCATCGATATGACCTGGAATATGCCTTTGGAACAAAAGATGGTTCCGGTCCACGACATGTCTGTTTCAGTGATGATGGTAATCTTGCATATATTATTTGTGAGACAAATTCTGATATCAATGTTTACAAATATAAAAAGACGGCGCCTGGAAAGATGATCTTAATTCAGCAGATAAACACCCTTCCAGATGATTATCTGGGTTGGAGCGTAACGTCTGCGCTTCGTTATAGCAGGGATCGTTCTATGATGTTCGCTTCAAACAGGGGTGATAACTCTATTACATGTTTTAGAGTTGATCCACAAACAGGAATGCTTATAAAAACATCTGTTGTTAAGATGCCGGGGAGCTTTCCGAGAGATTTTAATCTGACACCAGATGGAAAATTTTTAATTGTGGGCATACAGCATGATGATAAGATTCTTGCATATGAAATTGATTATCAAAATGGTACGCTTCACTATACGGGAAAGCAATGTGATGTGCCATCTCCATGTTGTATTATATTTCATAATGATTACCAAAGGAAGTAGCAATATGATGAACAAAGAAGATTTTTTTTATGATGCGACAGTGGCGCTGTGTGCAAAGCCTGAATATGCTTTTGCTCGGGAGCCGGTTTTGAGGAGAATGGCAGATGGCTCACTGATTTCGACGGCATTGTCTGGTGGACCGGGAGAACCGCATGAGGACAACTTTGTGTTGTCTGTACGAAGCGAAGATGAAGGAAAAACGTGGAGCAAGCCTGAAATTTTATTCCGGCATGGAGAACGTGCTGTGTGGGTGACGGAAATTTTCACAGAAGGAGTACGTCCCATGATGTTTGTGCATACATATCATACACCTTCCTTTTATCGTGAAATTCACAGTTACATATCATATGGAAGCGAAGATGGTAAAAAATGGGAGATGCCACGAAATATACCCAATGGACTTGGCAATTTCAGCGTCCGTCAGGGAATTGTATTATCAAATAATACATGGCTTTTCCCTGTTTACTGGCAGGCAGTCGAGGAAGGATGGGACTGGATTGAAGCTCCGGCCAAGGCACCGGATTATGTTACCATGAAATGGCCAACGAGATGCGGTGTTATTATTTCAGAAGATCAGGGAAAGAGTTTTTCTATTTATGGTGATTTACGTGCAGATTATCCACTCTGGGAAAATAACGTCTGTGAGTTGCCGGATAGATCGCTGTTGATGCTGATGAGAGCGGAATTTTCCGGAGTTTTATACAGGAGTATGAGCTATGATATGGGAAAAACATGGTCGATACCGGAGCCCACAGAAATTCCTAATCCAAATTCGAAGATTTCATTGTGCCGTATCCGGAACAAAATAGTATTAGCGCTTAATCCTGCACCGCCAGCATCTAAAACAGTTTTTTCAGCCAGAAAAAATCTGTCCTTATGGGTAAGTGATGATGGACTTAACTGGAATAAACAGATTCCGGTAGCCAAGCCGGAAAAGGCATTGTTTTATCCTCATTTGTTGCCACAGGATGATAAAGAAATGCTTTATCTCATGTGTGAGGATGGGGAAGTACACTATTTTGTAAAAATACCATATGAAGCTTTTTTATAAGTATGAATAATCAGACGGAGGTGTAAAGATGGAGAGCAGAAGAAGAGTGGCATTGATTACAGGTGCAAACAGAGGGGTTGGAAAGGGAATAGCATTGGCTTTTGCAGAGAAGGGCTATGATCTTTTCCTGGCTCATTATGGAGAACCCGAGAAAGCACAGGAAGTCATAGAAGAAATACAAAAGCGTTTTGGACGGGAAGTGCATACTTATGACTGTAATTTGGCTGTTGCTGCTGAGGTGGAGGATTTATTCCGTGCAGCGGTAGATGCTTACGGTGAGATTGATGTATTAATGAGTAATGCAGGAGTTGGTCTGGAAAAATATTTAACCTATACAACGATTAGAGAGATGGATAATATATATCAGACAAATTATCGGGCTGGTATTTACCTTGCAACAATGGTTGCAAATCATATGAAAGAAAAGAAAATCAGGGGGAGCATACTTTTTACGGCATCTACCAGAGGATCCTTTGAAGTACATCCGGATGATGCCCTTTATGGGGGCATGAAAGCAGCATTGCATAGATCTGCGCAGTCGCTTGCAAGAGAATTTGCTCCCTATGGGATTCGTGTGAATACAATATCTCCAGGGTGTATAGATGTGAATCCTCAAGGACATAAGGATGGCAGCTATGACCAACAGATGCAGGAGATTCCACTTGGAAGAATTGGAAGAGGAGAAGATATTGGTTATGCTGCAGTATTTCTTTCTTCGGAAGAGGCATCTTTTATTACCGGAATTAATTTATATGTAGATGGTGGAATTAACTGCGGCAGAAATATTGGTCTGGATAATCCATATAATCCGGCAGGGATTAAGGGCTCGGGCGTAGGAGTATTGGATTAATGCAGAAAAGAAGACAGTATCGTATTTTTGTTGGAAGTATAAAATCTGAAGGGTATCTGGAAGAGTGGATCTACGATTCTGATAATAATGTACTGATAAAGAGCGGAAGACGGCTCTGCTTGCCGGGTATTTATTTTCTGGCGTTATCTCCGGATGGCAGGTATTTATACTGCGCTGCCAGGCAGGAGAAGGATATGGCCATACTGTATGCGATTGATATTACAGATAGTACATCACTTCATATAATTAATTGCATATATCTGCAAACATCTAATATCAGCCATTTGCAGATAAATCAGGCGGGAACCAGATTGTTGATTACGTTGTTTGATAATGGCATCCTTTTGGAATATATGCTTTGCCAGGATGGAAGTATTGGTGAACTTAAGGAGTCCTGCGATTTTACAGGATTAATACCTGGAGAAAACAGCAAGAATACTTCCCATTTACACTCGGCCTTTTTTTCGCCGGATGATTCACTGATTGCGGTCTGTGATATGGGAACCAACAGGTTAAATATTCTGGAAACAGAAAAAAACGGAAAATTAAAGATTGCCTGTTCATGGAATGTGGAGCCAAGTGCAGGACCTAGACATACAGCATTTTCGCCAGATGGAAAATGGCTAGGTGTTGCTATGGAAAAATCATCAGAGCTGGTAATCATGAACTTAAAAGAAAAGAAGCATATCATGCGTATTCCGGCAGCTCCAATAAATGATGAAAATTTACCTGCAGATATTAAGTTTTCTCATGATGGAAAACGTATTTATCTTTCGAACAGAGGATTTGACAGTATTGGAATATTTTCGATAAGAACGGAGGACAACGAGCTTATACTCAGCGATCTGAAACACATAAAAACAAAAGGGTGGCCGCGTGTAATTGACTTGGGAAAGAACGAGCAATATTTATTTGTAATGAATGAATCATATAAGGATAATTGGAGCGGATTGGAAATATTTAGAGTAGACGAAACGGGAAATGTTCTGGAAAAAGTAATGTTTCATGAAATGCCATTGGCAACGGCAATGGCAGTGAAGGAGGAGGAAGAATGATCGATTTGGAAGTAACGGAGGAGAGGCTGAGAAAAAAAGATATCACTTTGACTGCAGCTCCAGTATTAACTGGGTTAGGGGAAAAGTATCAGGCAGATCAGCGGAAATGGCAGGGAATTCCATCTATTGAAATCTCTCCAGAAGGACGTCTTTGGGCAGCTTTTTATACAGGGGGAGCGGATGAAGGAAAAGATAATTTTGTTCTCTTGAAAAAAAGCGATGATTATGGAAAAACATGGTCGGATCCAATAGCAGCAGTTGATCCTCCAGATGAAGTCAGAGCGTTTGACCAATGCCTGTGGTTTGATCCTGATGGCAGATTATGGTTATTCTGGGCACAAAGCCTGGGGGGATTTGATGGAAGAGCCGGAGTTTTTGGAGCTTTTTGTCAGGATCATGAGGATAAAGCGGAACAATGGTCTGCGCCAGTACGTATTGGTGATGGGGTAATGTTAAATAAGCCTATTGTTTGTTCTGATGGAGAATGGCTTTTTCCAGTAGCACTTTGGAAACGTTTTCCTTCTGCATTTAATCCTGATCAGCCGAGGGCGCTTTCAAATGTTTATGCTTCGTCAGATCATGGGAAAACGTTTCAGTATAAAGGTGGAATTGCTATTCCTGGAAGGTATTATGATGAGTCTGTTTTAGTAGAAAAGAAAAATGGACTTCTCTGGATGCTGGTTCGTTGTGAGGATGGAGTAGGACAGGCGTTTTCCAAGGATGGAGGCAAGACCTGGGAGAATCCAGGCAAGTCAGATATACCGGGACCTAATTCGCGATTCCAGGTAATGAGGTTAAGATCAGGAAACTTATTGATGGTAAATCATCAGCCTGAAAACGGTCTGTATCGTCCTAATCCTGATGAAGAATTTTTCTATATTCGCAGTCAGTTAACAGCATATCTTTCCTGTGATGATGGAAAGACCTGGTCGAAACAATTATTGCTGGATGAACGGGATGGCGTGTCTTATCCGGATGTTGCACAAGATGATAATGGAGATATTTACATTATATATGATTACAATCGTTATAAAGATATGGAAATATTGATGGCTGTCATTCGGGAAACAGAGGACAATGGTTTAGAAGCAAAGCAATTAAAGGTTGTAGTAGATAAGCCACATTAACAGGAGGAAGATTAGATGGTGAAGCTTCTGGGTGGAGAAATAGAAAAGGCAGATCTGCTTAGAAAGATTGGCCGGATAGAGCAGATAGCAGGAGCCAGACCGGTAAAGCTGGCTTCTGGTAAAGCAGAAGGAATAAAAGCATGGGAAATATATAACGGATCGGGACTTGAGTTTTGCGTAATGGAAAGTAAATGTCTGGATTTGCTTTATGCAAAGTATCGTGGGATAAACTTAAGTTTTCTTGCAAAGCCAGGAGCAGTTGCACCGGAGTATTTCAATGTTCATGGTATGGAATTTGGCCGTTACTTTCATGGTGGAATGCTGTATACGTGTGGCCTTGGCAATATTGGACAAAGCTGTGTGGATGAGGACACCGAATACAACTGGCATGGAAGAATATCTCAGACACCTGCTGAAAATACTGGAATAAACGCTGAGTGGAATGGAGATGAGTATCTGATTTCTGTGAAAGGGGATATGCATGAAGCGGCTCATTCTCATGAGCACCTTGTTTTAAAGCGTAAGATATCTACAAGGTTGGGTGCAAAAAGCTTTACTATTTGTGATACAGTGGAAAATCAGGGCTTTAAACGGGAAGCTATAATGCTTTTATATCATATTAATTTTGGATATCCGTTATTAGACAGAAATACAAGGGTTGTACTTCCGACGTCTATAACAGAGAATTATGTGAATTATACAAAAAGTGATGAACAGGCATTTCGGCATATAACAGATCCAGTCGATGGTAGCTCATGCGATACATATTTCCATCGTCCAGCAACAGATGCATCCGGTTATACAAGCGTGGCAATTATCAACGATGATTTGCGACTTGGGATTTATTTGCGATATTTGCGAAAAGATTTCCCGTTTATGGTGGAATGGAAAAATATGGTTAGTGGTGATTATGCTTTGGCGCTTGAACCATGTACGCAATATCCTTTAAACAGAATGTCTAAAGAGGCTCAAAAAAATATGCAGTTTTTGGATCCTTTAGAAGACAGAACCTATAATCTGGAAATTGGTATCATAGATGGTAAGGAAGAAATTCAAGATTTTGAAATGAAACTGAAACAAAATTATTTGGTGCCATAAAATTAATGAGTGTTGTGCTTATTTTTACTAAACGTAATATAATGCCAAAGTATGAGGTATTTAAACGATGAGTAAAGAGATAGATATTGTTGCATTAGGAGAATTACTTATAGATTTCACAGAATCAGGATATAGCAAGAATGGAATGAAGCTATTTGAGCAGAATCCTGGAGGAGCACCTGCGAATCTGCTGACAGCGGCAAGCCATATGGGGTGCAGTACTGCATTTGTTGGAAAAGTGGGAAATGATATGCATGGTCATTTTCTAAAAGAAACACTGAAAAAGGAAGGAATTGATACAAGAGCAGTATTAGAGGATACAGAATATTTTACTACTATGGCATTCGTGGAGCTGGATGAGAGGGGAGAGCGAAGCTTTTCTTTTGCAAGGAAACCGGGAGCGGATACTATGCTTAGAAAAGAAGAATTGGATGAAAAATTACTTTCAAATTGTAAGATATTTCATTTTGGGTCATTGTCTTTAACAAATGAGCCATCCAGGAGTGCAACGTTGGAAGCGGTATCGATCGCTAAAAAAGCAGGAGTGATTATTTCTTATGATCCCAATTATCGGGCATCATTATGGAAAAGTGAGTGTACTGCTGTAGAAGAAATGAAAAAAGTGATATCGCTGGCGGATATAATGAAGGTGTCGGATGAAGAGAGTCTGCTTTTGACAGGTGCGTCCAATTATGAGGATGCATCAGATGAGTTCCTGAAGATGGGAATAAAATTAGTTGCAATTACACTGGGAAAGCAGGGGGTATTAGTGGCAAGAAAGGATCAAAGAGAAATTTTTGATGCGTTCTCTGTTAATACGGTTGATACAACGGGAGCAGGCGATTCCTTTTGGGGTGGATTCCTAAGCAGGCTGTTATCGTATAATCAGGCAATAGAAAAGCTGGAATGGGAAGAAATCAGTCAATGTGCGCTGACAGGCAATGCGGTTGCAGCATTATGTGTACAAAGTAGAGGAGGCATGCCGTCTATCCCGGGCAAGGATGATGTGGAATTATTTATCAAGAATAACAGAAAGAGGTGTTCTTATGATTAAAAACAGAAGGATCGGACATATTGGTATTGCTACCAATGATGTTGCAAGAGATGTGGAGTGGTATGTAAATGTGCTTGGCTTTGAGGTGACTGGCAAATTTCAAAATGGAAACGATACTGTTTATTTTTTGAAAAATGATGATGTTATTTTTGAAATATTTCCATCAGATTCTCGGCTTCCGGATGAGGTTTCCGGGAGAATTGATCATTATAGTTTTGCTTCTGATGATATTGAGTCGGACTATGCATATTGTGTAAAGAACGGATACAAGATCGTTACTGATGGTATTGAAGGTATTGCGGGATTTTGGGACAACGGTATCCGGTACTTCAAGATAGCAAGTCCAACAGGTGAACAGTTTGAGTTCTGCCAGATCTTGTGATGAAAATTATAAATAAAATAAATCCTCGCATTTCAGCATTTAAATTTAAAGATGAAGTGCGAGGATTTTTGACAAATAACCAGTTAAAAAATGAAAAAATATTATGGCCTGTTTTGTAGACTTACACAGTATTCGTATTTGTCAGAAGCCAGTTTGGTAATGCCATATAGAAAAGGATCCTGACCAGAATAACAGATTCTACGGCTGCAAAGAAGAGGAGAACCAACCGGTTTTTCTAATATTTGTGATTCTGTAAAATTGGCGCTCACGGCTGACAGGTATTGGACAGCGTTGGAGAATATTATTTTATACTTTTTCTCAAGAAAGCTGTAAAAGCTGGTAAAGCCATCGATATAGTGTTCTAATCCAGGGGTATAGCTGCATTTGACATAGTTGGTCATTAATGCGATGGGGACCCCGTCTGCAGTCTGTACCCGTTGTACTTTATATACGGGGGCAGGGGTATGCATTTCCATGATAGACATAATTGATTCTGGAGCTGTGATTTTTTCTATGTACATACTTTTGGTTTTAACAGTATATCCTTTTTGGCGTAGGGTTTCAGTGATTGAGGTTATCTGGTTCAATTTCTGTACAGTAAAAATGTTTAATACTTCCGTTCCGTAGCCCTGTTTTGTTTTTACATATCCTTCCAGGGATAAAATACTGATAGCTTTGCGGATCGTAGTGCGACTGACATGAAAAATTTTTTCCAGTTCGGATTCGGTTGGCAACAGGCTTCCGGCAGGATAGATGCCTTCTTTAAGCTCTTCTTTTAATTTACTGTATACTTCCTTGTAGGCTGGTATATGACTCATTAATTAGTTCTCCTTCCATATAATAGACAAAACATCATTGAAAGATCATTACTATTGATGTTAATAATATAATATTTCTAAAGAAATGGCATGTCAATATGAAAATGGAATTTCAGTACGAAACATTAGTGAAAAATTCGTATTTTATATGGGTTAAATCAGTGATGTTTTGTTGAAAAACACCAATTTAAAACTTTTATTAATGGAGAAAATGTCAATTGATTTGGCACTTGAAAGATTATACAATAGTCACATAAATTTATGAAAGATAATTATCTTTAAATAAAAAATGAAAATTGGAAGGAGAATTACAATGAAGATACCAAAAATAGTTGCAGGTGTTCTTTTAGCTCTTAGCATCATTGCTACCGGCTGTGGAAATGTAAAAGAGGAAGAAAATAAGGTAGAGGAAAAAACAGAAGTGTCGGATGTCTCTTCAGCGGAAAATGAAACGGAAGAAAAAGTAATTATTGGATGGATTAATGCTGATACGACTACACCTTCACAAATTGCAAAACTGAATGCAGCTAAGGAACAGGCAAAACAGATGAATGCTGAATTAAGGGTTATGGATTATCAGCATGATATTAATAAAATGATTGAATCAATTGAAAATTTAGCAGCTTCGGGAGGAAATGCGATCATTATACAGCCGGAAGATACCGACGTAGCAACAGAAACATTACAGAAAGTAAAAAAGCAATATCCGGATTTAGTAGTTGTTGTTCAGGATTTTGAATGTGGTGAAGACGTTACGGACTATTTTGTAGGAATGAAGGATCCTGTGGAACTTGGTAAAATGATGGGACAGCAGGCTGGAAAATGGGCAAAGGATAATATTGATGGTTCAGTAAAGCTGGCTTTGTGTGATTATCCGAATATTCCTTTTTGTACAATGCAGATAGATGGATTTATAGAAGGCGTTAAAGAATATATTCCAGATGTTGAAGTAATAGACAGACCCAGTGCAATTTCAGCACCTGAGGGTATAAGTGCTGGTGAAAACTGGCTGCAGGCTCATCCGGATGTTAATTTAGTAGGAAGTTTTACTGATGGAGGTATTTTAGGAGTATATGAAGCGTTCAAGGCTGCAGGACATGTAGGAGATGATATTGGTATTTTTGGCGGTGATGGCTCTATTGACGGGTTAAAAGCCGTGGCAGAAGGATCCATATTCAGAGGTGATTTGTATTCAGATATTGGATTACAGGGAGAGAACTCGGTGATTGCAGCTGTGGGAGGAGCCAGGGGAAATGGCCCTGAGGATTCCTATATTAAGACGGAGTATATTCCAGTTAATGCGGATAATGTGAGTGAATATTTAGAATAAATAATATTAGTGAATGATATGGGTGTGGGGAATACTCATACCCATATCTTGAAAGGTGATAAATGAATGAGCGTTGAAAATATTTTATCAGTAAGAAATATAACAAAAACATATCCCGGAGTTATAGCGTTGCAAAATATTTCAATGGATTTCAAGAAAGGTGAAATTCACGCTCTTGTAGGGGAAAACGGAGCGGGAAAATCAACGCTGATTAAGGTTATTGCAGGAGCGGTATCGGTTGATAAAGGTCATGTGTATTTTGAAGGAGAACTTCAGGAGATACAGGAGCCTCTGGAACGTAGAAAACTTGGAATTGAAGTGATTTATCAGGAATTTAATTTAATCCCTGAATTGAGTATTGCAGAAAATATATTTTTGGGTTCTTATCCGGGAGGCTTGGTTTGTGTAAATCGGGAAAAAATTGTGAAAGATACACAGGTATTGCTTGATGAATTGGGATTAGGGTATCTGAATCCCAAAAGTCCTGTAAAGAATCTGTCAGTTGCCTATATGCAGATGATAGAAATAGCCAAAGCTATTGCCAGACATGCAAAATTTATAATTATGGATGAACCAACTGCACCACTTACTGCAAACGAGGTTAAAATTTTGTATTCCATTGTAGATAAGCTTAAGCGAGAAGGCGTTACCATTTTGTATATTTCCCATCGGCTTGAAGAAGTATTCGACTTAGCTGACAGAGTAACGGTTTTTCGAGATGGAAGAAAAATTGAAACGCTGAATATTACTGATACATGTCAGGATGAATTAATTCGATTAATGGTTAATCGGGAAACATCAGAAACTTTTCCGGATAGAAATTATCATAATAAAGATCTTTTGCCATTATTGGAAGTAAATAATTTATATGGCAGAGGTGTAAGAAATGTTTCTTTTAAATTACATAAAGGAGAAATTCTTGGTTTGGGAGGTCTGGTAGGAGCAGGTCGAACAGAAACGGCAAAAATCATATTTGGAGCTAATAAGATGTGGAAAGGGAGTATTTTTTGTGAAGGTAAAGAGCTGCATATTACTTCTCCAAGAGATGCCGTTCAGTGTGGAATTGCATATGTTTCTGAAGATCGAAAACAGGAAGGCGTTTTGCTGACGCTGTCTGTTAAAGAAAATATAGTGTTGCCTATTTTGAAAAAAATATCGATGGGTTTGGTGGTTCGTAGCGCTATGGAGGATAAAATTGTAGAAGAGCAAAGAAGCAGACTTAGAATCAAAACACCATCTACAGAACAACTCGTTAAAAATTTAAGTGGCGGTAATCAGCAAAAGGTTGTATTGGCGAAATGGTTGGCAAGCGATTGTAAGATCTTGATACTGGATGAGCCTACCAGAGGGATTGATGTAGGTGCCAAGCAGGAAATTTACTTATTGATGAACCAATTAGCAGAATCAGGAATTGGAATAATCATGATTTCTTCTGAAATGGATGAGTTAATTGGTATGTCTGATCGGATCATTGTATTACACGAAGGAAAGATCAGCGGAGAATTGCAAAAGGGTGAATTCGATCAAGAGACAATACTGAAATATGGTTCAGGTTATGCAGTGGAGGAACAGAAATGAAGAGTAAAATAAAAGATTCCGTACAGGAATATAGACAGTTAATTGCAATTTTAGGAATATTGGTTTTCCTTGTTATCTTTTTTTCCATAATTGCCAAAGGATTTTTTACATACAATAATTTTATTAACCTTTTAAGACAGCTTTCTATGTTGGGGATTGTAAGCACAGGTATGGCAATGGTGCTGATTTCAGGTGGATTGGATTTAACAGTTGGATCGCAGATGTCTCTTATTGGAACGGTTACGGCACTTCTTATAGTAAAATATCAGTGGAATCCTTTGGGAGCAGCTGTTATAGGTATAGTAGGAGTAGCCCTGTGTGGATTTGTTAATAGCTTACTGATTAATAAATTCAAGATGTGGCCGATGATTGCAACTATAGCGATGATGCAGATTATTCAAGGAGTATGCTATATTATATCGGGAGGACTTCCTGTATATGGTTTATCTGAAAACGTAAAATGGATTGGTCAAGGATATGTTGCTGGAATTCCGGTTCCTGTAATAATTATGTTGATTGTTATGTTTTTGGGAGCATTTGTCCTGAAAAAAACATATATAGGAAGATATTTATATGCAGTAGGAAGTAATGAAGAAGGTGCAAGGCTTTCAGGAATCAAAATTAAAGTTGTAAAAACCATTTCTTATTTAATCTGTGCACTGCTTTCAGGGATTGCTGGTTTGATCCTAATGGGGCGGGTTGCATCAGGACAGCCGGCAGGTGGTGAGGGAATGGAGATGGATGTAATTACGGCCTGTGTGGTTGGAGGTATTGGATTAAACGGCGGTGTAGGTAATATGAAGGGGGTTTTTCTGGGAGTTCTTATTATTGGAACGTTAACCAATGGTTTGGGAGTCTTAGGAGTTGGAGAATTTTATCAGTTGATCTTCAAAGGAATTGTATTATTAGCTGCGGTTGGAGTAGACTGTATCAGACGTGAGAAAATGGCCAATAAAAAAGTAGTTATTACGGAAGAATAATAAATAAGAAGGAGAGTGCAGAAAGATGAGTAAAACAGTGATTATTACAGGCGCTAACAGAGGTATTGGGAAAGGCATAGCATATGTATTTGCATCAAAAGGATATAATATTTTTTTGGCACATTGTGGTGAAGCAGAAAAGGCATATGAAACAGCAAAAGAAATTAAGGAAAAATATGGAAAGGAATGTGTGACCTTTGACGGCAACTTAGCGGAGGAAGATGTTATCAAAGAGCTTGTTAAGAAGGCTGTTGAAGCGTATGGACATATTGATGTTCTGGTAAATAATGCTGGTGTAGGGTATGAAAAATATATTCAAACATCTTATACGGAGGAAATTGATTATGTTTATAAAGTAAATTTCAGGGCAGGGATCATTTTGGCCAAATTAGTGGCACAGCATATGATTGATGAAAAAATCAAGGGAACAATTCTTTTTACATCATCAGAGAAAGCAACGACATCAAATGCAATTGACTGTATATATGGAGCAATGAAGGCGGGATTACAACGCGCAGTCAGATCTATGGCAATTGAATACGGTCCATATGGAATTCGGATTAATGCAATTGCGCCAGGCTGTATAGCCGTGTACACAAAAGGGTATGAACATTTAAAATATGACGAACTTAAAAATAATATACCGATCGGAAGAACGGGTACAGGAGAGGATATTGGTTATACCGCGGCATTTTTGGCTTCCGATGAGGCAGGTTTTATTACTGGAATAGAAATTTTAGTTGATGGTGGTGAACGATGCGGTGCTCCGGCAGATCAGGAGTTGAATGAGCAGGGCATTAAGGGATTAGGTACCTTTATAATGCAGAAGTGATAGAGAGAACAGTTTCATATGGATGATATTTTATTTGTAGGAACAAAGGGTAATGAAAAGAATGATGGAATTGTATGTTGTCATGTGAATAATGAAATATATCAAATTAGTAAAATAGAGTTTGCAGACAAAATTGAGAATTTTTCGTTTTTGGCATGCGCATATAAAAAGAAAACACTATATGCGGCAGGACGGGATTCTGAGACAAATACAGATTTCATTAATGTGTATAAAGTGAATGACGGAGACATTGCATTTGTTGAGAAAAGAATAGTTGCGTCTATAGGAATCAGTTTTATGCGGGTGGCGTTTGAAGACCGGAATCTTTTAGTCAGCGGATATGATGCAGGTAATGTATATTGTTTTGAAATAGAAGAGGAGGGAGAATTAAGTAATACTTACCTCAGATTTGATTTCCCAAATGAAAAGAAAAAGCAAGAAAAAGAACCGGAAGTTAATATATATAGTGCGGAATATCGACAGAATGGTTCTCACCCGCATGCGATCTATGGGGTGGATTTTACAGGGACGATTTTGATTCCAGATCTTGGAAAAGACAAAATATGGATTTTGAAAAAAGGAGAGCATGAACTTAACCTTATAAATTCCTGCAGCATCAAACCTCAAAGTGGGCCGAGACACCTGGTGATTAATAATGAAACTTCTTATGTATATCTTTTGACAGAATTAACTAGCTCTCTTTATACACTAAAATATGAAGTATTAGAAGCTGAGATGACAGTAGTTGATAGAAAATCTGCTTTGCCGGATGCTTACATAGGTAATAACTTGTCGGCAGATATAGTGCTATCGCCAAACGGAAAATATTTATATGTTTCCAATCGCGGAGCAAATTGTGTCTGTGTATTTGAGATTAATGAAGAAAATGGAATCCCTGTATTATTGCAAAGTGTTCCAACGGCTGGATGGCCGAGGGCACTTCAATTTTCCGAAAACTTTAAGGTTCTGTATATATTAAATGAGGAATATGAATCTTCCCAAGGATCGTTGGAATCATATTGTGTTTCACGATATGGAAGATTAAGTGACAGAACAAAGCTGCTTGATTTGGAAAATGCTTACAATTTTATAAGGTGGTGAATTTTAGATGAAATTTGAAGATGAATTTGATGTAGTGCCACCAGAAGGAAATGTCTTTGTGAACCATGAAATAAATGGACGGAGCGGTCATTTGGGACATGCTTTGGTGGAGTATGAGGAAGGAAAAATTTTAGCTTTTTACCCTAATTGCTCACTTGATGAAAAGGGACATTCTGCGGTAGGATGGATGGAGTATAAAAGGTCAGAGGATTATGGGGAAACATGGTCACAGCCCTATATCTTTCAGCCGTCATTAAAATTGCTACATTCTGAGATGAAATACTCCGCTATGTGTGAAAAGGCAATAGTGAATGAAAAGGGAGATATTATTGTATATCAATTAATATGTGATATATCAAATGATCCACAGTGGCAACCCTATATGGTGCCATCTTATTCAATCAGCCGAGATAAAGGAAGCACATGGAGCAATCTGCGTCAGATAGGAACACGTCGAGGACGTATTTATGATGCGATGTATCAGGAGGGAACAATTTTTCTGCTTTTATTTGTCAATGATGCGACGGTTGATTGGACAGGTCAAACCACGGATCATTATTATTCACTTGTGGTTAGTGAAGATGGTGGAGAAAACTATTATGAAAGAAGCAGAATTCCAATTCCGTCGCTGCATCATGGATATGGAAGCATGATGTTTTTGGAGGATGGCCGTCTGATTGTGTATAATTATAATCTGGATGATGAATATAATCTGTCCTATGTGTTAAGTGAGGATAAAGGAATGTCGTGGGGACAGGCAGGTACAACCTTTGTGGCAAAAAAAATCCGGAACCCGCAGGTTGTAGGCTTCGAACATTTGTATTTTCTTCATGGCAGAAGCGGAAATAATGGCGAACAAGCAGGAAATTTTGTCTTATATTGCTCGGAGGATGGAATTCACTGGGATGAAGGAAGATATTTAAAAGTCCGTACAGAGGGATTAGGGGCTTATTCGAATAATTTGGTCATTGGGAAAGGAACATCCCATGAGAAGCTCCTGATTCAGGCATCGCATGCTTACAAAGATAATCAGACTAATGTTCTGCATTGGCAAATAATTAAAAGAAAGGTGTAAAGATAATGAAATGTATAATGAATCCGAGACCGGATATCCAGGAGGAACTGATCAAACCATATAAAGAAATGGAAGATGTTTATTCCCTTTCCTGCGTTGTAGGGGACGCAATGGAGAGAGAGCAGGTAATGCGACATGATATGAAGCCCAAATCCATCAATAAAAAAATAATTGGTCCGGCTATTACTGTAAAGCTGACAGCAGGAGATATCGTGGATTGCCTGTGTGTATTTGAAATTGCCAGACCTGGGGATGTTATTGTAATTGATGCATTTGGAGAAACGGAAACCTCAATTTGGGGAGGACTTATGTCTGGCCTTGCAAGAAATGCCGGTATAGCAGGCGCTGTGATTGATGGCAGCTGCCGTGATACAGATGAAGCGAAGATGCTGGAGTTTCCGATAACTGCCAAGGCGTCAGGACCTAGAGCAGCGCATACAGCATATTCGGGAAGGAAGGAACCTATTGCGGTAAATGTTCCTGTCTGTTGCGGAGGTGTTATTGTAAATCCAGGAGATTTAATTGTTGCGGATGAAATCGGTGTTGCGGTAGTTCCGTACAATGAGCTGGAAGCTGTATATAAAAAGGCACGCGCTCAGGCAGATCTTGAAATTGCAACAAGAGAAGAAATTCTGAGAGGAGCAACCGTTGATGAATTGCTTGCAAAATTCGGAAGAATATAATCATGAATTGAAATATATCATTACTCTTGATGGTGGTACAACGAATACCCGGGCATATTTGTGGAGACAGGATGGTTCCTTTGTTTCTTCTAAAAAAGAAAGAGCAGGTGTCAGGAATACCGCTATGGATGGATCTGATCAGGTGATCCGTGAAACGGTAAAAAGATGTATTGATGGCCTGATAGAAGAAAGTCATATAGAAGAAAGCCAGGTTCAAGGGATTTTTTGCTCGGGGATGTTAACCTCTAATGTGGGGCTTGAAGAAATTCCATATTTATGCGCACCTGTTGATGAAAGGGCTTTGTGCAATGCAATAGAATGCCGCTTCTTTAATGACATTACCAGAATACCTTTTTACATGATTCCGGGAGTCAGGAACCATGTAGAGAATATCGGAATAGATACGCTGGAGCAGATGGATGTTATGCGTGGAGAAGAAACAGAGGCGGTGGCTTTGTTGAGGGAGCGTGGCAAGGGCGAGGATCTGATTTTTGTTTTACCAGGCTCCCATACTAAAATAATATATGCAAATGAAGAAGGGTTTATCTGCCGTTGTAAGACAACCATGAGTGGAGAACTGCTTGATGCTTTGTTTTTCCATACGTTATTAAAGGATTCACTTCCGGATTTCTTTGTCGGTGAAGAGGAATATGATTATCAGGCGGTGTCAGATGGAGCTCGGACGGCACAGAAGAATTCCTTTACAAGTGCAGTTTTTAAAACACGTATTTATCAAAAATATGTACATAAAGATAAAAAGAAGGCAGCCAATTTCCTGTTAGGGGTATTGATGTATTATGATTGTCTGAGTATATGTGAGTTTAAGAAGACAGAGGCTTTGGAGGAGGTGCAGTTTGTTATTGCAGGTAAGCGGATAATTGCACAGGCTGTTTATGATATATTAACAGATATTATGCAGGAAAAGAAGGTTCATCTTTTGGATGAGGACGAACTGATGGCGGCGAAAGGGGCATTTCGTCTCGCAGAATTATATTATAAATGGAAGGAAGGTGAGTAGGATGATGAGTGACCTGAAGGATAGAATTTTAGAAGAGAAGCTGATTGTTATTCTCAGAGGGTTGGCGGAAGAAAAGCTGATTGCTACAGTAGATATCCTGAAAAATATGGGTATGCACTTTTTTGAGCTGGCTATTGATAATGAATCGGAATTATCAATGGAAAAAAGTCTCCGGAATATTGAAGGCTTAAGAAAGCATTACGGGGATTCCATACATATTGGTGCCGGAACAGTAATAAATAAGCTACAGGTAAAAAGGGTTGCAGAGATCGGAGGAGAGTACATTATTTCTCCGAATTTAAACGAGGAGGTAGTGCGTGCTACTAAAGAAATGGGATTGGTTTCTATACCGGGAGCAGCTACGCCAAGTGAGATCATAAGGGCATATCAGGCAGGTGCAGATATTGTAAAAGTATTTCCGGCAAATTGTCTGGGAGAAGCTTATATCCGCGCGATAAAGGCTCCTCTTGACTATATTCCTATTGCTGCTGTGGGTGGAATCCGTCCGGAAGATATACCTGCATTTCAAAGTGCCGGTGTCAGCTGTTTTGGAGTCGGAAAGCAGCTTGTAGATGCCGGTATGTTTTCAAGCTATTGTGATGAAGAAGTATTTCAGATTATAGAAGACAGAGCAAAAAGATATTTACAGGCGATTCGATAAATAAAGATTAAAGCATATGCTGGAAAGGAATTGTATGGCCAAATTAAAGATTAATCTGCAAAATCCGGTGTGGCTGAGCCTGGGAGCTCTTTTTTGCTGCGTGCTGTGGGGAAGTGCATTCCCATGTGTGAAAATAGCATATCCACTGTTCAAAATTTCGGATACGGGTAGCCAGATTTTGTTTGCAGGAGTCCGTTTTTTTATATCGGGAATAATTACTTTTATTGTCGGGTGCATTTTGGAAAAACGGATTTTACGGGTGAGGAAGCTGTCGATTCCGGGGATTATCAGGCAGGGGTTATTGCAGACTACGATTCAATATACGTGTTTTCACATTAGTCTGGCGTATATTTCATCATCAGAAAGTGCAATTATAAATGCTTCAAATGTGTTTATTTCTGTTATAGCAGCGCATTTTCTACTTAAAAATGAAAGACTATCCTGGGAAACCATCTTTGGATGTATTGCTGGATTAGCAGGAGTGATTCTGATAAATTTAACAGGAATATTAAATGGTAGTTTTTCCTTTAGGGGTGAGGGACTTATGCTGGCGGCTGCTGCATCTTATGGAATCAGTAATGTATATTTGAAAAAAATAGTAAAACAGGAATCGCCGATGGCAATTACGTCATATCAGATATTGTTTGGAAGTCTGCTAATGATAATAATAGGAATCTGCATGGGAGGACGAGTACAGGTATATTCCTTAAAGGCAGCCTGTCTTCTTTTGTATTTGGCAGCACTATCTGCAGCAGCTTTCAGTATATGGACGCTGCTGTTAAAATATAATCCGGTGGGAAAGGTTACAATGTTTGCGTTTTCTATTCCGGTTTTTGGCGTGATAATGTCGGGAATATTTCTCGGTGAGTCCGTTTTTTCTGTGAAAAATATCATAGCACTTGTGCTTGTTAGCGTAGGAATCGGAGTTGTAAATGCTAAACATGGAGAACAACACTACCTATAAATGTTGTTAAAAAAGTCTTATTTATTCCCGGGAGTGTATCCAAAAATTCAGCTATGTTGAATTTTTGAATACACTCCCGTTTTCTTTTTGAGCAGTTTAGTATTTTCGCTTTATTTCCAGAGAACCTGATCAAAAGGTTATTGTATTTCCTCAGTAACTTGTTAAAATAATTTCATGCTGGATCTGTTTCTGCTGGGTGAAAACAGATAATCACCGGAGGTGGCAGAGAAGGAATTCATGCTAGCTGACTTTCCCATGACGAAGAATAAAGGGGAATTGAAAGCAGCATGGGAGAAGACCGCAGAGGAAATCTGCCGTCTGGCAGAGCAGCGGGGAACTGCAGCATGTAAAGAAAGTACTGAAAAAAGAGGCAGCATGCCGGGAGAAAAACGGCGAAGAGCTACAGGTGTATGCATTGGCAGACTGTGGCCTTGAAAATGAGATGGTGATGTGTGGTCTTGAAGAATGGCCGGAAAAATTACCATATCTGACGATTGTGATCGTGAAAGTGAGGAAAATATGAGAAAACAGAAATTAATGCTTGGAGCTATTCTTGTTGCTGCAGGCCTGCTAATGGGCTGTGCAGGGACAGCGAAGGGGAGTACAGAGGAAGATAGAGGGACAGCGGCTGTGGAGGAAGTACAGGCTGATGAAAATGGGAATGCTTCCACAGAAGAAGATACGATTTCAGAAGATGAGAATGGTCTGACTGCAGAGGCGCAGACAGAAGATGTGGAAAGCAGTGATCCAGGAAATAGCGGCGAAAATGAGCAGATGGATACATATGTGATCCTGCCGAATCCGTCTTTTTCCTATTATAGGTCGGATCGGGTGCAGGAACGGGAGCTTACCGCCATTGCTCTTATCAAGGAAAGTGAAGAGCCCAATGAGATCATTGATGAGGATAAGTGGTTTCAGGACAATGGATTGCAGAGACAGGGATTTCCCTATGAGGACGGGGAGTATCGTTATGAGGCCTTCAGAAATGAGGCAGATCAGCCAGCCATTTTTCTGACAGAGCTGGCTACCGGGAAAACAGTCACCTTTGATCTTAGGGAATATCAGTATAGCACAGAGTATGTGGAAGCGGATTATGATTTTATTGATCAGAATCTTTTTTATGCAGCAGTAAGGGATAACGTTCTTTATCTGGCAACAGGGCATTATACCTATGCGGAATCCTGTCCGCAGACGGCCTATATCACAGCAGTTGATCTGACAGACAACAGTGTACTTTGGAAAACGGAGCCGCTGACCTGCAATGCAAGAGGCTTTGCATTTGTAGATGATTATATCATCTGCGGATATGGATTTACGGCTGAAGACGATTATCTGAAGATTGTCCGCATAGATACTGGGGAAGTAGTACAGGAAATACCGGTAAAAACGGCGCCGGATTATATTATCAGGCAGGATTGGATTCTTTATGTAAGAACCTATGATACGAATTATACATTTATGATAGCTGTAGAATAAGCGGAATGTCAGCAGAAAGCATAGGAGGAAGAGAAATGTTCAGAGATTTAGTGAAAGCAAACAGAAGCTACAGAGGGTATGATGGGTCTTATCAGATTGACAGGGAGAAGCTGCTGTCTTACGTAGATCTGACCAGATATGCAGCTTCCAGCCTGAATATTCAGCCCTTGAAATATCACATTGCCTGCGAGAAGGAAGAGGTGGCAAAGATTCTCCCACTCACCAAATTTGCGGCAAGACTGGCTCATTTACACCTTCCCCATGAGGGAATGAACCCGACTGCATTCATTGTCATCTGTCAGGATAAAAATCTGGCACCGAATATTGCAAGCTTTCAGAGAGATGTGGGAATCGTGGCACAGACCATACTCCTTGCAGCAACTGAGGACGGGCTTGGCGGCTGTATGATCGGCAGCTTTTCCCTGGCAGAGCTCAAAAAGACACTGAATCTGCCGGAAAATCTGGAGCCTGTACTGGTAGTAGCGCTTGGTAGGCCGGCAGAAAAGATCGTACTGACGGACATGAAGGAAGATGGCGAGATAGGCTATTACAGAGATGAAAATGATGTGCATTATGTACCAAAGCGTGCGCTTAAGGATATTCTCTGCTAGAGAGTGAGTACACAAAGCATAGGGCTTCAGAGAGTATCAGCAGACATGCCTGCGAAACACGGTGTCCGTTTGGCGTGCCGATTGCGGAGAGAATGAAGAAAACAGCGGAGCTGTTTGGATGCTAAAAATATCAGGCAATGATAGATAATGCGATCCCCCTTGAGCAGATCAGGCAAAACCAGATCTGTTTAAGGGGGATTTTTTCTGGGAATAACCTTTGACAGAAGTTTATTTTGAAGTATAATAAAAGAGAAAAAATATATTTCAAATTTGTGAGGCGTGAAGTGCTATACGATTATATAGTAAATAATTATGACAAAGATGAACCGATTTTTCTGTCAGAGCTTCCGGGAAATTCCAGAGACTATGTACGACAGGAAATGAAGCAGTTGGCGGATGAAGGTAAAGTAGAGCGTTTGTATAATGGGGTCTATTATTTGTCCTATATGACGATCCTCGGAACAAAAGGAAGGGTTTCTGTAGATAAGCTGGTAGAGAAAAAATATATATCTTATCAGGGGAAAGTTTCCGGGTATATAACAGGAATACAGCTTGCTAATATGTATGGCTTTACCACTCAAAATCCGGCATGCATTGAAGTATGCTCCAATGAGGCTACTACAAAGCAGAGAAAACTTGATATTGATGGACGCAAGGTGATTGTATATAAGCCATTAGCAGAAATCAATAAAGAGAATAAATCAGCACTCCAGTTTCTGGATCTGATGTCTTCTATAGATAAATATAGTGAATTATCAGGAGAAGAGCTTGAAAAAAAACTAAAAGAGTTTGTAAGGGCTGTTAATGTTGATTTTATGAAGGTTAAGGAATATATTTCGTTATTTCCGGATCGGGTTTTCAGGAATATTTATCAGGGGGGATTAATGAGTGAACTGGTATAAAAATCATTCGAAGGAATGGAAAGAAATAATAGAGACAGTAGCTCGTGAAATTGGCAGAACAGAGTTGATGGTTGAAAAAGATACGGTACAATCAATGTTCTTGTCTGAACTGTCTAAGGCTGAATTGCCATTTGTATTTAAGGGAGGAACATCCCTGTCCAAGGCGTATAATATGATTGACAGGTTTTCAGAAGATATTGACCTGTCGATGAATAGAAAACCAACGGAGTCAGAAAGAAAAGCGTCGAAAGAATTAGTCATACAAATTGCAGAGTCTCTGGGGATGACACTTGGTAATCCTGATAAAATCAGATCAAGATATGATTATAACAAGTATGTCTTTAAATATATGTCTCTATTTGTAAGTCTGTGAGGAGAGAGGAATTGACTTACCAATTCCTTTCAAAGCTGCTAAAGTATATATGAATGTGCAGTCTATAAGACGAACATTTGTAGATAAAGTATTCGCAATCTGTGACTACAGAATTCAAAATATGCAGGATAGAGATTCAAGACATCTGTATGATATTTGCAAATTAGCAGCGCAGTTGAAGATGGACGAGGAGATGGATGCCTTGGTGGATAAAGTTCGTGAGGATCGAATGCTTTCCCCAAACAATCCGTCTGCGCAACTGGAGTATATTATTCCGGAGATGCTTAAGGAGATCATAGAGAGTAAGTTTTATGAATCGGATTATAAAAATGTTACTCAAAAACTTTTGTATGAAGATATTGATTATGACTATGCTGTGCAGAATGGAATTGCACTTGTAGCCCAATCAGATGTTTTTATATACAAGAAAGGTCATATAAAGTAGTATAAATTTATAATATGAACCCCTTCTGCTTTTTCTTATATGTTTTTTATAAAATCCGGCAAAATGATTGGTTTTAAAGGAACTGTAGGCTGCAGGGATTTGGGCGCAGTTGGCATATGAGGGAAACCTGATACATTGGGGCTGGATGGAGAGGGCACTTTGGAAACTGAACTCCCTGCTGGAGTGGAAGGCAGTTCAGAAGCTGGCAACCCGGTGGCAATGATAGTTACGGAGTTATTCATACCTGAACTGTCAGAATCAGTTACAGTTCCCCACATGATATCAGCATTATTTCCGGCAATTTCACGGACGTAGCCGATTGCAGTATTAAGTTCCTGCAGATTTAATCCGGCACTGCAGTTGATCAGAATATGTGTGGCTCCTTTTACACTGGTTTCTAAAAAAGGGGAATTTAAAGCTTCTTTCATAGTATCTATAATAGCCGATTTTTCTGCCATGGCACTGATCCCAATATAACCAATTCCCTTATTCCCGAGAATAGTCTTCAGATCATTAAAATCCAAATTAACCAGACCGCAGTTATGAATAATATTTGTGATTGCATTTATGGTATCCTTTAGTACGCTATCAGCCAGTAGAAAGGCATTTTCAACAGTCAGGTTTTTATCTGTGACTGAAACTAATTTATCATTTGGAATGATAAACAGAGTATCAACATATTCCTTGAGCTTTTCAATTCCGCTTATGGCAGTTTTCATTTTCTTTGTTCCTTCAAAAGAAAAAGGTTTAGTAACTACAGCAACGGTTAAAATATTCAGTTCATGGCATAGTTTTGCGATTACAGGGATAGCACCTGTTCCTGTACCGCCACCCATACCGGCAGTAAGAATAACCATATTGCAATCAGCTAAAAGAGATTTGATGGCCTCTTCACTTTCTTCGGCAGAGGCACAGCCGATTTCAGGGTTCCCACCAGCACCATATCCTCCGGTTAATTTGGGACCAATCGTTAATGTTCGTGAAGCTTTTGATAAATTAAGAACCATCTGATCTGTATTTATGGAGATGTATTCCAGAGTGTGCGGGGAAGTATTCATATCTACCATGCGATTTACAGCATTATTTCCACCACCGCCAATACCAATAACCAGAATTTTGGGCATTGTGGATGGAACATCTTTTAATTCTATCATTGTGACCTCCTGTTCTCCTTGAAGCATAAATGCAAAACATAAAATGCATTTATGCGAATTTCTGAGATTAGTTATACTATGATGGTTAGTATAATGTCAATAGAAAAAAGCAAAAATGCGAAAAAATATTGCAAAAATGCAAAAACGAATGTAAAATAAAACAAAAAGGGATAGTGGAAGGAAACAGCATGAAACTTGGAGAACGTATAAAAAACAGAAGAAAGGAACTGGGTATTTCTGTAGACTATGTGGCGAAGGAATTAGGCGTATCTGTTTCAACTGTGTATCGCTATGAAGATTCAAGCATTGAGAAGATTCCGGTTAATGTATTTGAAAAGTTGTGTGGCATCTTGCAAACGACACCAGCAAGACTTATGGGAAATGAAGAAAAAACAGGGATATCTTTGCCGGAGAATTTCAGTACGGCGCAGGAAGCAATGGAATTTATTTTAAAGATGCCAACGTTGGCTGCATATGGAGGATATGATCTGAAAAAGCTGGATGAAAAAAAGTTGGTTGAGTTTGCCAATGAGATTCTGCAACAGTTACGATTGGTAAGTTATAAGTATAAATAGGAGCAGAGGGGAAAGATGCGAACAAAAGAAGATATTATACGGTATGCCAGAGAATTGCGTTGTGAATATAATACCAGGGATCCATATATTCTTGCGAGGCACTATGGAATCAGGGTAGGTGACGATTTGAAACTGGGTATATCGAAAAAGGCATACACAATAAAGATGGACAATTATCCAACAATGATTATGATCAATAATGTGTATGATATGAGATCAAAAATAGTTTTATGCGCACACGAACTTGGGCATGCACTGTTGCATGACAGTGGTATCAGTAATTTTGCGATCACAGAAAAGAATGCTTTTACAAATGATGAATACGAGGCAAATCTGTTTGCAGTCAGTCTGCTGTTTGACGATAAGGACTTTAATATTCCGATTACACAAATGTCCAATTATATTTTAAAGAGTATTCTGGATTACAATATTGAAGTGAAATAATAAAACAGGCATTGAGATTATAATTTGTTTTATATTTTGTGAAGCGTTGGAGAAAGTGCTTTTGATTTGGGCGACAGAGTTGGTTTATGTATAGATAGAAGATAAAAAAGCAAAAGAGTATATTTCCAGATACATATAAAGAAATTGGAGGAGATAAGTATGGCAATTCCTGAAATCACTAGGCAGAATATTATAGATGCCATGAAATATATTGAAGAAAATGGAGTTCCTAGTCATAGGGGAATTATGGAATATGAACTGGTGACTGAGGACGGAGTTCATTATCCACCCAAATATGTAGTAAAGGTAGCGATTAATATTGCATATGGAATTGATGTGGAAAATTATAATGCTGAGGAGGCAAGAAATTGCCTGCAAAAACTTGGGTTTCAGATTAAAAATAAAAAGCAAGAAAAGGAGAGAAAAGTGGCTGTACAAAAAGAATTGGCGCAACAATATAAAGGGTACAGAAATCAATATTCATCTATGCTGATTGAATCCAAGAATATTATTTTTCACGGAGCACCAGGAACCGGGAAATCCTTTTTAGCAAAGGCGATTGCAGCGGATATCATTAGTAATGGTGAGACTGATAACTATACACAGCTTACGGATGAACAATGCAAACAGGTGGAATTTGTTCAATTTCATCCAAGTTATGATTATACGGATTTTGTTGAAGGGTTACGACCAAAGGTAAATGCTGATGGCACGATGGGGTTTGAATTACAGGATGGTGTCTTCAAGAAATTTGTTGATAAGGCGCAAAAGAACTATGAAAATTCTCAGAAGTCAAGGGAGTTGATAGAAAAGGAACTATCCATACAGGAATCGATGATAGAGTTCTTTTCTAATATTGAATTAGGCGTAAGTGCTTTTCGGACGATTAATGGGAACGAGTTTAACATCACAAGTGTAGATGACAAGCATGTCAATATTTCAATTCCTGGTAATGCTACAGTTAACAAGCTTTGCCTAAATATTGATGAAATTCGAAGAATGCTTGGATCTGGTATAAAATTTGAAAGGCTTAAAGATGTTACTGCTTTCTTTGGAAAGACGTTTGCAATTCAAGCTTATTCCTACGATTTTGCTATTTATAAAGCAATTAAAGCGCAAAAGAGTTTTACACCGCAGGCAAGTGCATCACAGGAAGAATTAAAAAAGTATATCTTTATCATAGATGAAATCAATCGTGGAGAGATATCGAAAATTTTTGGTGAATTGTTTTTTGCTATTGACCCGGGGTATCGGGGCAGAGCCGGTGAAGTGTCAACTCAGTATGCAAATTTACATTCAGATCCGAATGAAAAATTCTATATCCCCGAAAACGTATATATTATTGGTACCATGAATGATATTGATCGTTCTGTAGACAGTTTTGATTTTGCCATGCGCAGAAGATTTCGTTTTGTAGAGTTGAAAGCAGATGAGCAGTTGGAGATGTTGGATTCTTTGAAAAATGACGAAATGAAGTCGGAGGCTGTTCAACGTATGAAGGCATTGAATAGAGAGATTGCAGATGTTGAAGATCTAAATGAAAATTATCAAATAGGAGCAGCGTATTTTCTCAAGTTAAAAATCCTGAATTATGATCAACTCTGGACAGATCATCTGGAACCATTATTACGGGAGTACATTCGAGGAATGTATGATGAAGAGGGCATTATGACCAGATTCGCAAGGGCTTATGGCTATAAAAGACCAATTGAGGATGAGGAGAATGAAAGTACTCAGGGTTAAGGACAATTCAGTAAACAAGAAAGAGTCGTTCGAAGAAATTTCAAAACTTGTATGTAAAATTGCAGATAAAACACTTGAACAGGTTGGAAATGAAGGAATATTTATATTTCCAGAAAGTATTGGAAATGCTGAAGACATTACAGAAGAGCAGATGATACTGCAAAGTACGAATAACTCTTATCGTACTGGAAATGTAATGGGGTTTCTTGGCTTTGGTGATGAGCGTCTTATTATTGAATCTCGTTTTGGACAAGAAGGCAATGATTACTTTATGGAATACCTTCTTGCCAGAGTACTTGATATACCTAATCTCGTGGATATGAAATCAGAAGCTGATCAGGATCAGAAACTGTTTAACTTTTTCCTTTTCTTATTTCCGTATTATTTAAAGGCAGCTATGCGTAAGGGGGTATTTAAGTCGTATATTTGCTGTAAATACAATGATGGGAATGTAAAGGGAAGCATAGATATTGCAAGGCATATTGCTCGAAACACACCTTTTACAGGAAATATAGCTTATAGTAAGCGGGAGTTTTCTTATGATAATGATGTTATGGAGCTGATACGCCATACAATAGAGTTTATTAAGAGAAAGCCCTATGGTAATAATTTGCTTGCCAAGGTTAAAGATGATGTAAAGCTTGTTGTAGATGCAACATCCAAGTTTGAACCTTATGATAGACAACGCATCATAGAATCTAATAAAAAAAGCCCTATCAGACATGCGTATTTCAGAGAATATCTGATGTTGCAACGTCTGTGTTTATTGATTCTACAACACAGAGAACATCAAGTTGGAACAGGAATGAGACAAATATACGGTATATTATTTGATGGAGCGTGGTTGTGGGAAGAATACATAAATACACTCATTGAAAACGCATTTTATCATCCAATGAATAAAGGTGGAAAAGGTGCACAGTGGCTTTTCGCTGGAAACTATGGCTTGATTTATCCAGATTTTATTAGCAAGGATAGTCAAAAAAGAATAATAGCTGATGCAAAATATAAGCCTGTTGATAATATTGGAAATAAGGACTATCTTCAAATGCTGGCTTATATGTTTCGTTTTGAAGCCAGATCTGGGTATTATATTTATCCGGAAGCAGAGAATTCAGAGGATTTGTTCCTATACCTGAATAAAGGATTAACGTATGAGAAGAATGTTGCACGTAGAGAAGATGTTAATATTATCAAGAGGGGATTGAAAATACCATCTGCCGCTGAAGATTATGAAGAATTTTTGATAATGATGCATAGAAGTGAAGGGGAATTTATTACCAGACTGGGAAGGTAATCATTGTTGAGTTTAGATATAGTGGGGCTGACTTTGTGGGATATTTGACCTTGGTGACTTTGGACTTTAGCATATGAAGTAATAGCAGAAAATATCGAGTTATGTAATGTTCAAGGGAAAACGAAAATAGCCGCCATTACTCGCAATAATGACGGCTGTTGTTAAATAACTGTTATAATTGAGGGTAAGCCGCTGCTCTGGTTTTCCCTTTTATGGTTTCAATATAACATAGTGATATTTCTTTTTCAAGGCATAACACTGGAAAAAGAGCAATTATTATGAAGAAAACAAAAGTAATATGATCAAAATTTAATTGAAAACTATTTTGCGTAATGATAATATAAACACATGGGAAACCAGAGAGCCAGGCGGCTTGCCCTCTTTGTGGAGGGGCAACCCTCCAGACGAAAGAAAGGAGGGAGATGCCAATGTATGTTACATACTCTGATTTAATTCAGATAGGAATATTCATTTGCACCCTTGTAGGATTGTGTTACATGATTTTCAAGGGAAAACGAAAATAGCCGCCATTACTTGCGATAATGACGGCTAAACACTAAAAAGTTTAGTTGAAATTTTCAAGGGTAAGCCGCTGCTCTGGTTTTCCCTTTTATGATTTCAATATAACATAGTGATATATCTTTTTCAAGGCATACCATCGGAAAAAGAGCAATTATTATGAAGAAAGCAAAAGTAATATGGTCAAAATTTAATTGAAAATTATTTTGTGTAATGATAATATAAACACATGGGAAACCAGAGAGCCAGGCGGCTTACCCTCTTTGCGGAGGGGCTGACCCTCCAGACGAAAGAAAGGAGGGAGATGCCAATGTATGTTACATACTCTGATTTAATTCAGATAGGAATATTCATTTGCACCCTTGTAGGATTGTGTTACATGATTTTCAAGGGAAAACGAAAATAGCCGCCATTACTGCAATAATGACGGCTGTTACAAAAACAGATACTTAATTATTGGGGTAAGCCGCTGCTCTGGTTTTCCCTTTTTATGATTTCAATATAGCATAATAATGTTACTCTTTCAAGTGCTATTTCCATTCATTGAAGAGCACTCAGATCCAGACGAAAAATGAAATCCTGATCAGGAATCTGCGGTTTCAAAAATCCGGCGAGGTAAATCGGACAGTAGAAAATCTTATTATCCACGGAAATGTTTTCATTACAAAATACGATGGCCTGTGAAATGGCATAATGTTCATTGGATAATACAGCAGAAAGAGCATGGTGTCTGGTATAGTCTTTGCCGGATTTTACTTCAATGGGAAGTATATTGCCCTGATATTCAATGACAAAGTCAAGTTCGCCCTCTTTTTTGCTGTTAAAATAATAAAGCTCAAAACCATGCGAGTGCAGCTCCTGTGCTACAGCGTTTTCATAGATTGCACCAAAATTAACGTCAGCTTCATTGTTTAAAATCCGAAGCTGCAGCCCATTAGCATACATGGCAGCCAGTAGTCCCACATCTTCCAGAAAAAGCTTAAAAAGATTGGTTGCTTTGGATAAAAGAAGCGGAAGTACAGGTTCCTGCACGCAGAAGACAGGAAGTGCCGCGCCTGCTTCCCGCAGCCAGATGAAACTGTGCTTATAGCGGGAAAATTTGAAGTTTTCATTGAGATTTTTTAAAATAAATCGTTTGTTTTTGCTGTTCAGTTCACTGGGAATGAGATTGAAAATATCCTCCAGATACAGTTTTTCTTCCGGATCATATTTGGCAATATCTTTCTTATAAAGCTGCAGAATACCCTGCTGTATCTGATAGACTTCACGAAGGTTATTGGTATCAAGGTAGCGCTGTACAACAGCAGGCATACCGCCGACAATTAAGTATAGACGAAACAATTCCATCATTTTGGTATGGATCATGGAGTCTATTGATTCCCTGTTTTCAAAACAATTCTGCAAATGGGTGAGAACCTGATCGGAAATCTTATTTGCCCGGCAAAATTCCATAAAATTTAAAGGAAACATTTCGAAAACGGTCATATAGCCAACCGGCACAGAACGGATATCCTTTAATTCAACACCAAGAAGGGAACCGCTCAGAATATAGCGGTAGCTGCCTTCGTCCACCAGAAACTTGATGGCAGTAACAATTTCCTTGCATTCCTGAACTTCATCAAAGAAAATGAGGGTTTCCCCCTTTTTCATGGGAATGTCAGTTAATGCGGAAAGGCGCAGAAGAATATCACGGCTGTCTCTGGCATTTTCAAACAGAGTAACAGCTTGTGGAGTCTCGATAAAGTTGATTTCGATCACATAGGGAAAGTGCTTTTTAGCGTAGTTTCGGATAGAAAAAGTCTTACCGACCTGACGGGCACCGGTAATCAGGAGAGCTTCTCTGGGATTGTGAGAGAAAAAATCCTCTATTTGCTGATCCATGTCTCTGTATATCATAAAAACCTCCAAAAACACTTTCTTTACTAATAGTATGTCACTGATTGTCCGCTTATGCAACAGATTTTTTTCTGATTTGTCCGTTTTCCCAACGAAAATATTAAGAAATTGTCCGCTTTTCCGGTTTGATAGTACTAATATTTTTTCATAACTCTCCGATATCTATAAAGAAGGAATCCAATATTGTTCACGGATGAGAAGTAAGCTACGGATGGCTGACCTGCAGAAGCGGTTGCCCATCCGTTTTTATGTCGCTTAAAGCGACCGCCGCAGGAGAAGAATCCTGCAAGCAGGATTCTTTCCTGCGTTGCCACGCAAGTACAGAAATCATAACAGGGCAGAACGTTATCACAGAGAAGGAGGACAAATGGCAGTTTCAGGAATTGGTACAGCATACAACATACTGTACGACTATCAGAGCAGAACACAGGGGACAGAGCAGGAAAACAAGCAGAGTGAGCGTTTTTCAGATGCACTCTCTGCGGATGGAAAGACAGTACCCTATGGAGCCATGGCAAAGGATGGAATCATAGAATACAAGGGTGTCATTTTTACCTGCGATTATGAAAATAACAGGATTTGCCTCGGAGATGTTTCCGACAAGAATAAGTGTATCAATATTGCACTTTCCGGTGGTGGAAGTCTTGTGGTAAACCGGGAAAATCTGGGGGATCTTTCGCGTGCCATTGGCATGTTTTCACCGGAAGATGTCAATCTGATCCTGCGTGCGCTGGCAAGGGATAAACAGATCCAGAAAATGCAGCATGAGATCGATGACATGGAAAATGGAGAAGAGGCGCAGCAGGTCATCCGGGAAAAGATGCAGGAAATCTATAAAAAGGTGACAAAGGGAGAAACAGAAGAGAAATTCCAGATCGGCGGACAGTCTTACAGCAAGAAAGAGTGGGAGAAGCTGCTGGAGGAATTTGATGATGCACAGGATGAGGTAAAAGAGGAGCAGGAAGAGCGGCTGGAAAAGCTACTGGAAGAGGAGAAGAAAAAGAAACTTCTTGAAAAACAGCAGGCTGCTGAAGAGGAGGAAGAAGACGAACTGGAGAAACACATAGAAAAGCTGTTTGAGGACAGGACAGAGTAAGCTTTGATATTAGTTTCAGACGGTCAGATTCGGTTTCATCAGATTCAGGTTCTGAAACAGATTGTTAGGCAGAGAAAAAGGATGTACTATCATTAGAAGATGGAAGTATATCCTTTTTATATTGGCTGATCCAGAAAAGAACATTATGGAGGCGGAAAGCGAGCAGGAGGATGCAAAATAGTATGCAGAAAAAAGAAAAAGGAATCGGGCAGCCTGACCGGATCCTGTCGTATTTCAAAGCGCAGTGGCCTGTGCTGCTTATTGTCACCCTGACGGGGCTGATCTACAATATAGGACTTCTTGCCGGCCCGTGGTTTGAAGGAAAAATGGCGGGCTGCCTTGTTGATGTGCTTGGGAAAAGGGCAGGTTTTTCTGATATGCTGGCGCTTGTTATCAGCTATGTGGTTACGATTGCGGTGGTGCAGATCGCCAGATATTGTAAGCGCTTTTATGTGCGGCGCTTTGCCAACAATGTAAACCGGCAGATGAAGGAGATCCTGTACAGCAGTCTGGTGCAGAAAAGCCAGACGGAGCTTGAGGAGGAAGGAGCCGGCAATGTGATGACCAAAGCGATCCTGGATGTGGATGACTGCGTGGAGGGAATGCGGAAGTTTACCACGGAGATTTTTGACACAGGAGTTGCGCTGATCGCCTATGCGGGAATGCTGCTTTTCTATGACTGGCGGCTGGCACTGCTTTGTATGCTGTTTCCACCTATCTCCTACATAGTGGCAGAGAAGATGAAAGGGGTCGTGCAGAGAACAGGAGCCATTTATAAGGAAAAATCCGGAGCATTAAGTGCAGCGACACTGGACCGGGCTTTAAATGCGATCACCTACCGGGTTTATGGATGTGAAGAAGAGCGGAAAGCAGCTTATGAAAGGGAGCTTTCTTCTTATGAGAAGGCTGCTGTGAAAGCCAATATCTGGAGCAGCACACTGCCGCCGGTTTACCGGGTCATTTCCATGGCAGGCGTATTGTTTATCCTGTATTTTGGCAGCAGGAATGCACTGGGGACCGGCTGGAAAGTTTTTGATGTAGCAGCGTTTACTACATTTCTTTCCTGCTTTACCAGGCTGTCAGTGAAATCCTCCAGTGCGGCGAAGCTGTTCAATGCCGTGCATAAGGCACAGGTGTCCTGGAGGCGGATCAAACCACTGATGAAGGCAACACCATTTCCGGAGACAAAAGAGGAAGCGGCCGGGGAACTGGTACTTTCCCATGTCAGCTTTTCTTACCCTGGCGGAGGTACGATTTACAGGGATGTGAGCCTGCAGGCAGAGCCGGGAGAGATCATAGGCGTTACCGGGCCGGTGGGCTGTGGAAAGTCCACCTTTGGCAAAACCTTTCTGTGCGAATATCCCTATGAAGGAAGCATTACTTTTGGCGGCAGAGAGCTGCAGGAACTGACAGATTCAGAGCGCAGCGGCAGTATCGGGTATCTGGGGCATGATCCGGAACTGTTTGATGATACGATAAGAAACAACATCCTTCTTGGAAAAGACGAGGATCCGGGTCCGCTCCTGAAAGCGGTATGCCTTTACCAGGAAGTGGAGGAAATGGAGCAGGGCATGGACACCGTAGTGGGAAATGGCGGCATCCGGCTTTCCGGCGGGCAGGCAAAGCGCCTTGCACTTGCCAGAACGCTCTGCTATAAGAGGCCGGTTCTGGTGCTGGACGATCCTTTTTCAGCGCTGGATAAAGAGACAGAAAAGCAGGTATTTGCGAGTCTGAAAAAGCTGGCGGCAGACAGCATCGTGATCCTTTTGTCCCACAGACTGTATCTGTTTCCGCAGATGGATCAGGTGATCTTTATGGAAAAGGGACGGGTTATCACTGGCAGTCATGAAAGTGTCCTGAAGAACTGCCCTGAATACAGGAAACTGTATGGGGAGCAGGAAGGAGGGGCGGACAGATGAAAAACAGAAAAAGTGTCAGCAGCATCATCTGGCGGACCATAAAGAAAAAGAGCTTTCTTTCGGCAGGGATTGTATTTGCTGTGGTAGCCTCTGTCGTGACAGCCCTGCTGCCGCCGCTGATCCTTGGTAAGGTGATCGATATGATAACGGCAGGTCAGGAGCCAGCTTTTATCCTGATTCTTTCGTATTTTGGGCTGACAGCCCTGACCGGTTTTTCTGAAAGCTTCAGGGAAGGACTTCTGACAGTATTTGGACAGAAAATCACCCATGCCCTGCGCAGCAGCCTGATGGACAAATACACTCATCTGACGGCCGATTCCCTGACGGGACAGGAACCGGGTGCTGTAGTATCCCGGTTTGTAGGGGATGTGGACGTGGTGGAAAAGCTGTTTACCTCCGGGATCATCAGTATGTTTGCTGATGCCTTCAGGATCATCAGTATTCTTGTAGTGATCTGGGTGAAAAACAGGGGACTTGCCATTGTACTTGCTGTGATTCTGCCATTCCTGTTCTGGTTTACCAGAAGGGTTCAGAAAAGTATGCTTGCTGCAAAGGTGGAGAACAGAAGGGCAGTTGGACGGGCTTCCGGCTGCGTGCCGGAAACGTTACATAATATCAGGACGATCCACTGTCTGCAGAAAGAGAAATATATGACAGAGCGTTATGACCGGTATATCGGGGAAAGCTACCGGGCGGTGGAGCGGTCCAATTTCTGTGATGCCATTTATTCGCCGGTGATCCTGATCCTGAATGCAGTCGTAGTGGCAGTTGTCATGCTTTTGTCGGCATCTGGGAATGCACAGGTGCTGATGCTCTTTGGAATGAGTGCCGGTACAGCGGTAGCAGTGATCAATTATATTTCCCAGATCTTTGGACCGGTGGAAAGTCTTGGCATGGAGATCCAGACGATCCAGTCAGCAATAGCTGGTGTGCACAGGATCAATGAATTCCTGGGACTGGAGGAAAAGGAAGAGGTGACCGGTCGGCAGGAAGCGTTGAAGCAGAGTCAGGCGGCTGTCCGGGAAGAGGATGCAGAACAGGATGAAATTATTGCAGAATTTCAGCATGTCACCTTCGGTTACCGGGAGCAGGACATTCTGCAGGATTTCAGTTTCCAGATCAGAAAAGGAGAGCAGATCACACTGGCCGGCAGAACCGGAGCAGGGAAAAGTACGATCTTCAAGCTGCTGCTCGGACTGTATGAGCCAAAGAAGGGCAGTGTATTGATAAATGGCAGAAGAGCCGGAACAGTGGGAGAAAAGGAGAAAAGGAAGCTGTTTGGCTATGTAGAGCAGACCTTCCATCAGGTTCCAGGTACGGTAAGAGACCAGATCACTTTGTTTGATCCTGCGATCACGCCGGAAATGGCAGAGGAGGCAGCCAGGCTGGCAGGACTTCATGAAACGGTTATGGCACTGGAAAAAGGCTATGACATGCCCTGCATGGATGGAATTTTTTCAGAGGGACAGTGGCAGCTTCTGTCGATTGCAAGGGCAGTGGCGGCAGGGCCGAAGATCCTTCTGCTGGATGAGATCACGGCAAATCTGGATGCACAGACAGAAAAAGAAGTATTACGAGCACTGCAGAGAGCAGCAGATGGAAGAACGGTGATCTCCATTTCCCACAGGATAAATGCCAGAACCGGAAGAGTGATCACCGTGAGAATGCTATAAACAAAGTATATTCTATGTATTACAGAAGAGGTAAAAAGCATGAAAAAGATAATATCCTTTATGAAAAAAGAAACCGTGCTGACTATCGCCACACTGCTGGCGGTAGTGTCGGCATTTTTTGTTAAGCCGGACAGGCAGTATATCGGCTATATCGATTTCAGGACACTGGGTATCCTGTTTGGCCTGATGGTGATCATGCAGGGATTTCAGCGGACGGGATTGTTTGACCGGATTGGAAAAAGCCTGCTGCAGAAGACGGGAAAGCTCTGGCAGCTGATCCTTGTGCTTGTCATGCTGTGCTTCTTTTTCAGCATGCTGATCACCAATGATGTATCACTGCTTACCTTTGTACCCTTCAGTATCCTGGTTCTGAAAAAGTGTGGACAGGAACAGGCGATGATCCCGACAGTGATCCTACAGACAGTGGCAGCTAATCTTGGCAGTATGCTGACACCGATCGGAAATCCACAGAATTTGTATCTGTACGGGCTTATGGACTGTAGTATTCCGGAATTTATGGGGATCTTGTTACCTTACACTGTGATGACATTTGTTCTTCTTCTGCTCTCCCTGTTATGTATCAGGGGAAAAGGACAGGAGATTTCCTGCAGGATGGAAGAGGGGACGGAGATAAAGCAGAGCAGGAAACACCGGAATCTGATCTATGGGCTGTTGTTTCTGCTTGCGCTGCTTGTGGTAGCCAGGATCCTTCCATATGGTGTCCTTGTGACAGCTGTGTTTTTGTACACGATCATTTTTGACAGAGAGGCTCTGAAAGGAGCGGATTATGCTCTGCTGGTTACCTTTGTCAGCTTTTTTATATTGATCGGGAATCTTGGCAGGATCAGCCTGATCCGGGAAGCACTGGAGCGTTTTGTGAGTGGACGGGAGATCCTGACAGGGGTTCTGGCAAGCCAGGTGATCAGCAATGTACCGGCAGCAGTACTTCTTTCCGGTTTTACAGAAAATTACAGAGATTTGCTGGTCGGGGTGAATCTTGGTGGTCTTGGTACCCTGATCGCATCTATGGCCAGCCTGATCTCTTTTAAGCTTTATACAAAGTGTTATAAGGAAAACAGGGGCAGATATCTCAGATGGTTTACGCTTGTGAATATCATTTATCTGTTTCTTCTGTTGACAGCAGCTCTTTACTTGTACCGATAGACGAAATATTGTATAATACACCGAAAAGAATGAAATCAGGAACGGAAGAGAATACGATGGATTTTGGCAATATGATGAAGCTCATGGGAGCATGGAACACCTTTAAAAGAAATCATCCGAAATTCCCGGCCTTCTGCAGGGCAGTGCATGCAAAGGGACTTAGGGAAGACAGCGTGGTGGAGATCATTGTGACGACACCGGAAGGTGAGAGGATCGAGACAAGCCTTAAGGTAAAGGCTGAGGATCTGGAGCTGATCCGGAATCTGACAGGCATGGTATCGTAGATGGCAGAGAGAATGAACCAGAAGCTGAAGATCCTTTATCTGATGAAGATTCTTCTCGAAAAGACGGATGAAACACACAGTATCACCGTACAGGAGATGATCACAGCGCTGGCCTCCTATGGGATCACGGCGGAGAGGAAAAGTCTTTACAGTGATCTGGAGAGTCTGCGTACCTATGGTCTTGATGTGATCGGTGTGCAGGAAAACCGGAATTATTATTATCATGTGGGAAACCGGCAGTTTGAACTGGCAGAATTAAAGCTTCTGGTAGATTCTGTGCAGTCAGCCAGATTTATTACGGCCCGTAAGTCAGCAGAGCTGATCCATAAGATCGAAGGACTGGCAAGCCAGTATGAGGCTTCCAAGCTGAACCGTCAGGTCTATGTGACGGAACGGGTCAAGACTATGAACGAAAGCATTTATTATAATGTAGACAGTATCCACACTGCGATCAGCGAGAATGCACAGATCCGCTTCCAGTATTTTAACTGGAATGTGGATAAAGAGATGCTTCTTCGCCGGAACGGTGGATATTATGAGATCAGCCCCTGGGCGCTGACCTGGAATGACGAGAATTACTACCTGGTAGGCTATGACAGCAGTGAAACGAAGATCAAGCATTTCCGGGTAGACAAGATGCTTCATATTGAAATGCTTCCGGAGAAACGGGAGGGCAGGGAAGTTTTTCAGGAATTTGATATGGCGGTCTATGAACGGAAGATGTTTGGTATGTTTGACGGCAGGGAAGAGAACGTGAAGCTGCTCTGTGATAATGCCATGGCAGGGATCGTGATCGACCGCTTTGGAAAAAACGTTCCCTTTCTGAAAAAGGACGCAGAGCATTTCACGATGAATGTGAAGGTAGCGGTGAGCAGGCAGTTCTTTTCCTGGGTCATGGGTCTTGGAAGCGGCATACAGATCATCGGTCCTGTATGGGTCGTGGATGAAATGAAGGAAGAAATACGTAGATTATCGAAGCAGTATTTACAGGAGAATCAGCATGAAAGTGGTATTACAGGATCTGACAAAAAAATTTAAGAGCCGGGATAAAAAGGGAAAGGGTGAAGTGGTTGCGGTAGATCATTTTACCTTTGAAATACCGGACGGGGAACTGGTAGGGCTCCTTGGTCCTTCCGGCTGTGGCAAGAGCACCACCCTTTTTATGATCTGCGGGCTGCAGAAGCCCACAGAAGGAAGGATCTTTTTTGGAGAAGATGATGTGACGGAGCTGCCGCCGGAGAATCGTGGTGTGGGTGTAGTATTTCAGAATTATGCACTGTATCCGCATCTGAGCGTGCTGCAGAATATCACCTTTCCACTGGAGAATCTGAAGGGTAAGGATAAGCTGACAAAGGATGAGATGAAAGAGAAGGCCATGGAAGCGGCAAGGCTTGTACAGATCGAGAAGCTGGTGGACAGAAAGCCAGGTGAGCTTTCCGGTGGTCAGCAGCAGAGAGTTGCCATCGCAAGGGCTCTTGTAAAGATGCCAAGGGTTCTTCTTCTGGATGAGCCGCTGTCCAATCTGGATGCAAGACTCCGCCTGCAGACAAGGGAGGAGATCCGCAGAATCCAGAAGGAAACAGGAATTACCACAGTGTTTGTCACTCACGATCAGGAAGAGGCTATGAGCATTTCGGACAGGATCGTTGTTATGAAAGAGGGAGTGATCCAGCAGACAGGAAGGCCTCAGGAGGTCTATGAGAACCCGGTGAATCTGTTTGTGGCAAGGTTCCTTGGAACACCACAGATCAATCTGTTTGAAGGCCGCGTGGAGAAGGGACAGCTTCTGATCGGAGAGGAAGCTGTGCTTTCTGTCAGAGGGGTGGAGGATCAGCCGGTTACTGTGGGAATCCGTCCGGAAGGCTTTCTCCTGAGGGAGGATGGTCCCTTGTCACTTGACCTTGTACGTGTAGAGGTGATGGGAAGAGATATCAGTGTGGTCTCTACAAGTGCGGTGTCCATAAATCCCACGGTGCGATCTATTATTGATGCAGAAATGCGGCTGCAGGTGAAGGAAAAGAAGGTGTGCTTCGCCCTTCGTCCTTCAAAGGTGCTGCTGTTCCATAAGGAAACAGAAGAGAGGATCTATCCGGAGGAAGCTGAGTGATGGAAAATAAAAATGGAAAAGCGTTTCTATATCTGCTGCCGGCGATTCTGTTCCTTGGCTGCTTTATGGTATATCCGCTGATCGATGTATTTGTGTATTCTATGGAGGAGGGATACAATTTTGCCTCCCAGACCTATTTTTCTATTGGAACCTATAATTTTTCCTATGTACTTCACGATCCCTATTTTCTGCAGGCAGTGAAGAATACCCTTCTGATGGTTGTGATCACGGTACCCATTTCTACAGGGATCGCTCTGCTGATCTCACTGGCGCTCAGCTCTATCGGACCGCTGCAGAAGCTGTTCCAGACTATCTATTTCCTGCCGTATGTGACGAATACACTGGCAGTTGGTCTGGTATTCATGATTTTGTTTAAAAAGACAGCCTATACAGATGGACTTGTGAACCTGATCCTGAAATGGTTTGGTGCTTCTGTGGTGGATTTCATTGACGGGCCTTACTGGGCGAAGATGTTTGTGCTGTGCTTTTATATCATCTGGGTAGTCATGCCGTTCAAGATCCTGCTGCTGACAAGTGCGCTGGCATCTGTAGACCGGAATTATTACAATGCCGCAAGAGTAGATGGGACGTCTTCTTTCCGGATCTTTTATAAGATCACACTTCCCATGATCTCACCCACCTGCTTTTATCTGATCATCACAGGCTTTATCGGAGCCTTCAAGGAATACAGTGATGCGGTGGCACTGTTTGGGACTGACCTGAATGCAGCGGAGATGAATACCATTGTAGGCTACGTGTATGACATGCTGTATGGGGACAGCGGTGGATATCCGTCCTATGCATCGGCAGCGGCGATCCTGCTGTTTGTCATTATCCTTACGATCACCTGCATTAATCTCATGGTAAGCAAAAAGCACGTATATTATTAAGGAAAAAGAGCATGGAACCTAATACAGATTATGAAGTAATTGAAAAAAGGGCAAGGAACAGGAAACGGCTGTCACAAACGATCCTGTATATCCTGCTGACGATATGGGCAGTACTGGTATGCTTTCCTTTTTACTGGATGCTGCTGACCTCCGTAAAAGGGTACGGAGAATATAATTCCGAATATATCCCAAGGTTTTTTACCCTGTCACCTACGCTGAAGAATTATGCGGATGCCTTTACCAGTGTGCCGCTTGGCAGATATCTGCTGAATACGCTGATCTTTACAGTGATCACGACAGCGCTGATGCTGGTGGTTATTACGCTGGCAGCCTACGCCTTTGCCAGACTGGAATTTAAGGGAAAGAATCTGATCTTTACACTGTTTCTTTCTCTGATGATGATCCCGAATGAGCTGGTGATCATCACGAACTTTGCTACGGTCACAAGCTTAAATCTGAGAAATACCTTTGCAGGTCTGATCCTGCCGTCGGTAACCAGTGTGTTCTACATATATTTGTTGAAGGAAAATTTTGCGCAGGTACCGGATTCTCTTTATTATGCGGCCAAGGTGGACGGAACCTCTGACCTGAAATATCTGTGGAGGGTCATGATCCCCATCTGCAGACCAACGCTGGTCACAGTAGGGATCCTGAAGGTGATCGAATGCTGGAACTCCTATGTATGGCCAAGGCTGATCACAGACAATGAAAGGTATTATCTGGTGTCAAATGGTATTCAGGAGATCCGTGAGAACGGCTTTGGAAGAGAAAATATACCGGCCATGATGGCAGCAGTAGTGATCATATCATTGCCATTGATCGTACTGTTTCTGATTTTCCGGGAAAAGATCATGAGTGGGGTATCCCAGGGAGGAACCAAGGGATGAGAGCATGGAAGAACCGGCTGCAGAGAGGCCGGGAAGACCGAAAAAGAAAACTGGCAGCAGTGTCTGCCGGAGTGGCCTGTGCAGTACTTTTTCTGACAGGCTGCCATGGATCAAAGGGGCTTTCAGCCTTTGCTGTTCCGGAAAGCTTTGATGAAGCAAGGAACTATGAGATCACCTTCTGGGCTAAAAATGATACCAATAAAACCCAGACAGCCATTTATCAGAAGGCCATTACGGACTTTGAAGGGATATATCCGAATATCCGGGTAAACTTACGGCTTTATACGAATTACGGTGATATTTATAATGATGTGATTACGAATATTTCCACAGGAACCACACCGAATGTCTGCATCACCTATCCGGATCATATCGCCACCTATCTGACAGGTACAAATGTGGTGGTACCGTTAGATGATCTGTTTGCAGATGCTTCCTATGGACTTGGGGGAGATCAGGTAAGGTTTGATTCTGTGAAGGAAGAGGAGATCGTTCCACAGTTCCTGAAGGAATGCAGCTTTGATGATCATTATTATGCACTTCCTTACATGCGCTCCACAGAAGCCTGCTATGTGAATAAAACCTATGTGGAAAAGCTGGGCTACACGCTGCCGGAAACATTGACCTGGGATTTTATATGGGAGGTTTCCGAAGCGGCCATGGAAAAGGATGCAGACGGAAATTTCAAGGTAAATGGACAGAATGTCATGATCCCGTTCCTGTATAAGTCCACAGACAATATGATGATCCAGATGCTGTATCAGAAGGGTGCAGGCTATTCGGATGAAGCAGGGAATATTGAGATATTCAATGATACTACGGCAGAGCTGCTGAAGACAATTGCAGGGCATGCTGAAACCAAGGCATTTTCTACCTTTAAGATTTCCAGCTATCCCGCCAATTTCCTGAATGCCGGACAGTGTATTTTCGCTGTGGACTCCACAGCAGGGGCAACCTGGATGGGAACGGATGCACCGCTTTGCGATATCAGTGAGGATAAGCTGGTTTCTTTTGAAACAGAGGTAATGATGGTGCCCCAGTTTGATCCCGGGAACCCTAAGATGATCTCCCAGGGACCGTCTGTCTGTATTTTTAACAAGGCAGATCCGCAGGAGGTGCTGGCTTCCTGGCTGTTTACCCAGTATCTTCTGTCAGATGAGGTGCAGACAGCCTATGCAGAAACGGAAGGGTATCTTCCGGTAACTACTAGGGCACAGCAGTCGGAAGAATATCAGGATTATCTTGCCAGGATCGGAGAGGACAATAATGTCCATTATGAAGTAAAGATCAAAGCGTCAGAGCTGCTGATGGCACATCTTGATGATACCTTTGTGACACCGGTATTCAACGGATCGGCTTCCCTGCGTGACGGGGCAGGCCAGCTTATAGAGAGTACGGTAAAGTCGGTAAGAAGGGGAGAAACGGTGGATGATGCCTATATCAGTAAGCTGTACAGTGATGTGACCTCCCTGTACAGGCTGAAGAGGGGAAGTACAGCGACCGGTGAGAAGGAGGAGCTTGGTCCGCTTCCTGTGACAGCGAAGCTTCTTCTGGGAAGCCTGATCACAGTATGGGTGATTCTGCTGCTTATCTTCAGTCTGCAAATAATTAAAAAATACAGGGAAAATCACAAAAAAGATTGATTTATAGTTAAAATTTCATTACAATGACAGAGGATTGAAGCCCGCTGATGATAAAATTTCTTATGAGGCTTCAGAATGGAGGAAAATATGAAAAAGTATTTGGCAGTGCTTCTTGCAGCAGCTATGGTATTTGCGCTGGCAGGCTGTGGCAGCAAGGATGCAGGAACAGATGAGAAGTCAGAAGGTGTTATGACCTATGAAGAGTACATGGCAGCACCGCTTGACAGTGAAGTGGTAATTGAAACCTATGTGCAGGCAAAGCAGTCCTGGTGGGATGATCAGGCAACTGTTTATTCTCAGGATAAGGATGGCGCTTACTTCCTTTACAATATGGCATGCTCCGAGGAGGATTATGAAAAGCTGGTTCCCGGAACCAAGATCAAGGTGACCGGTTACAAATCTGAGTGGTCCGGTGAAGTAGAGGTGACTGATGCTGTATTTGAGATCGAGGATGGCAGCTATGTAGCAGAGGCAGAAGATGTAACTTCTCTGCTTGGCACAGATGAACTGATTGGTCATCAGAATGAGTTTGTAGCCTTCAAGGGAATGACAGTAGAGGATTCCGGTGATGGCGCAGCTTTCCTGTACAGCTGGGATGGCTCAGGCAGTGATGGGGATGATCTTTATTTCCAGGTATCCTACAATGGACAGACCTATACCTTTACCATAGAATCCTATCTTTGCGATAATACAACGGAAGTATATCAGACCGTAAAGAACCTGAAGGTTGGTGATACTGTGGATATGGAAGGCTTTCTTTACTGGTATGAGGGTGTAAATCCTCACATCACATCTGTAACTGTTAAATAACAGAACCAGATTACAGGAATTTTCTGCCGGCTGCTCATAGCACCGATTGGTGTCCTGCTTATTTCAGAAGATGGACACCCTTGTCAAGCAGGGAAAATCCTCTGTCAGCCAGTCCCTTCTGGTAACATTCTGTAGAAGAAGAGGTTCCGGAAAGGACTGGAAGTACAGAAGGGGGAAGAGCCTTTTTACAGGCTGCCTCAATAATGGACATAAACTGATCTGTGATCTCTGCACCGCCAATAACTATTTTATCCGGGTTGAGAAGACAGATTATATTGATCACGATCTGGGATAGAAGACTGGCTCTTTCATCAGCCTCAGCACAGAGCAGCTGGCTTTCCACGCTCTGCCTGTTACCGATCTGCATATAACCGGCTTCTCCGGCAAAGCTTGCAAAGCCGTGGTATAACCTGCGCCCGATGATAATACCGGCACCGAGACCGGTGCCATTTATCTGCAGATAGATCAGGTTCTGACAGTCAGATTCATCTATCTTGAGATAGCCAAGAGCTGTAGCGTTGATGTCATTGATGACGGAAACCGGAAGCGGAAACCTTTTTCGCAGTATAGCTCCTATGTCCTGATCTTCCCATTCGGGGATCTGGGAGATGGCATATACAGTGCCTTTTTCTGAAACAGCGCCAGGCAGGCCGATGGATATGGCACCGGTATCAGGAGCTTCTTCCAGGAGCTTTTCGATTACTGTACAGAGCTCTTCTGTGTAGGAGGCACCATCCTGATGCTTACAGGTAAAGGAACACTCTTCTGTCAGGTTCATATCTGTTATACAGCAGGTGAAGCCGTTCATGGTCACTGTAATGCAGGCAATCGCAGACCGCTTGCTGTTCAGTGTAAAAACCTCAGCCTTTCTGCCACCGGTGGAATCAGCGCTGCCAAGAGAAAGAACGGTGTTGTCGGTCATCAGCTCACGGATGAGCTGATTTACGGTCGGCTGGCTGATCTTTGTATAATTACACAGTTCTACACGGCTTGCAGAGCCGAGTGTCTGAAGCGCATCTACGATCAGACTGATATTTATTTCTTTCATGACCGCTGGTTTACCGGTCAGTTCTTTTTTTCTTGTCAAAGCTTTTATTTCCTTTCTTTTATGTCCTGCAGGATGAACAGAGCCATTCTGACAGCACCGGTCACAGGCTTCCGGGTAGGGAGCACAGGATAAGCTGCAGGGGCAGCGGTGCGTACAGCTTCCATAAAGGGATCAAGAAGCAGAGGATCATCTGAGTGGAACAGACTGCCGATCAGAACGACAGGTACCTGTTCATTTTCCATATGAAGTCTCCGGATTACTGCAGCAGCATAGAGCCCTTCCTCATGGCCTAGATCCTGGATCAGCATACGGCAGACAGAGTCACCGCTGTTGGCAAGCTGAAAGACAGTGATAGGAAGCTGATAGCGTTCCTTGTCGGAAAGAGGGTTCTGCTTTAAGAGCCGGCATACATCTTCCATCGTGGAAACACCGAAAATGGGAGGGACTGCTGCTTCAAGAGCTGATTTCTCATAGGTCCCTTCGTCAGACCGGAAGGCATAATGCAGTGCTTTTTCTACCAGATCACCACCGCCGCCATAGTTGCCAAGGCGGTAATCCAGGTTACGGAGCGTCAGCTCATCACCCTGTCTGTTGCAACCGGCATGTCCGGCGCCGGTTCCACAGATGGAAACAACACCAAAGGGCTCCTTTAAGGCAGAGTACATGCCGATCCAGGCATCATGCACTACCCGGAAGGGAACGCCGGGCAGTACTTTTTCGGCAGCCGGATTTAACAGGGCAAGATCATCTTCACCATCAGCACCTGACATACCAAGCACAGCGTAGGAGAGATCCTGAAGAGTAAGGTCTGCCTCCTTAAGGGCGGCAGAGACCGCAAGCTGCAGGTTCTCCTCTGTCTGCCTGATTCCAAACAGCTGGTGCTGGGAAGCCCCGGCAAGGCCTTCGGCAAGAATGTTTTCGTTTTCATCTGCGATCACACAGTGGGTTTTAGTTCCACCGGCATCGATACCAAGTACATACATGACAGGGCTCCTTTCTCACCGGATTACTGAAAGAAGGCGGGCAGGTAAGCCCTGTGCGCTTCTAACAGCTCATTCAGGATACCTTTGGCATCTCTGACATCATGGATAAGGGGATTGTTTAACAGGGCAATGAGTGCCTTGTTCCTGTCTCCGGTTATGGCAGCTTCAATAGTATACTCTTCATAAGCCTTGACCTGACCGATCAGACCAAGTACGGAAGCAGGAACGTCAGAAGCAAGGGGAGCGGCACCGTTTCTGCCGATGCGGCAGTTTACCTCGATAACGACATCGTCAGGCAGCTGGGGGATAATTCCATTGTTGAAAACATCCACAACCTGGACATCGTTTGTATCATTGTAGATACTGTCGATCAGGCAGATGGCAGCCATGGAATACCTTGCGCCGCCACGCTTTGCCAGTGCGGCAGGCTTTTCCCTGAGGTTTATATCCTTATAGCATTCAAAGAGGTTCTTTTCCACCTCCTTTACCTGAGCTGCCCTTGTGCCGGTAAGACCGATCGCTTCCATTTTTTCATGCTGGAGAGCTTCCTTTTCGGTGTAAAAATACTGCATATAAGGAGAAAGAAGGCAGCCAAGCTCCTTAGCTACAGCATCCATTTCCGCATCCTTCTGAATATTCTTTACAACACTTTCTGTGTTTTCAACGCTGACAGCATCCAGGATCCTGTCTTTGCCCTGATAATAAGCGTGGTTCATGACGCTTAAGTGGTTCAGGCCGATGAAGCGGCAGTCAAGCTCGTCAGGGGAAACGGAAAGACGTTCTGCTGCGTCATAACGCATATTGATGGATACGTTGCAAAGTCCGATACATTTTACCTTGGTATTCTTCAGAATCGCTTCTGTAATGATACCGGATGGATTGGTGAAGTTGATAAGCCATGCATCCTTACAGACCTCTTCCATATCGCGGCAGATGGAGAGCATGACGGGAATGGTACGGAGTGCTTTGAAGAACCCACCGGGGCCGGTTGTCTCCTGACCGATCACATCATATTTAAGCGGGATCCGCTCATCCTTTTCCCTGGCATCCAGACCACCTACACGGATCTGCGCGATAACAAAGGAAGCGTCCTTAAGACCCTCTCTCCTGTCGAGTGTGTAACGGACAGAAATGGGAAGTCCGGCCTTCTCTGCCATACGCTTTGCAAAGGCTGTGTTAATGGAAACCTTTTCCTGGCCTTCAGGAATATCGATCAGGACGACCTCTGTGACAGGAAGGGAATCCTTGTGATTGATGATGCCTTCCATTAATTCAGGTGTGTAGCTGCTTCCTCCGCCGATAACTGCAATTTTCATAGTCTTGATACCTCCTCTATTTAAACTTATTTAATAATCTTTAATAAGTACAATATGATACTAACACAAGACTGAAGGTTATGCAAGAGGCTTGACGAAATTTTTTTAAGAAAATTAAATAAGCAGCAGCCTGATTGATACCGTATAGGAGAACAGGAGGATCAGAAGCTGTGTCCGCCACCGCCGCCTGAGCTTCCTCCTCCGCCACCGCCACCTGAGCTTCCTCCACCGCTGCCGCTGCTGGAAGGGTTATAAACCTTGGTAGTGGTTGTTTTTTTGGCAGCTGCATTGCGGAAGGCAAAGGAGGCCTGACCGGCAGAAAGAAGCTCTTCATCAGAGCATTTTCGGCTGCGGGAAAGAAAGCTTACCAGGAAGTAATTCAGCAGGGCAGAAAGAAGAAGAGCCAGCAGGGCATTGCTGATATATTTCATGGGCATGGCAATTTTCTGTCCCTCAAGCAGAGATGCGATCTGGTCGAAGGCATTGTCTGCGCAGGTGAAGTAGTCTCCATCTGAAGCGTAGGTGTATATATTATCGGTTATAACGTTGGCATAAGAGGTCGTAACTGTCCTGTAAACATCACCATCACTGAATATGTACAGCTCGCGGTTATCCATATCGATCAGAAACAGGGTACCATTCACCACGCCGCTGCCAAATGTTTCGTGGAAATAGGAACGGGCGTAGGAGGAGGTTGACTGTGGATTATAGTCAATGCTTTTGAAGGCCACATTGCCATAATAGCTGACACGCTCCATGGTATCGGCGAGAAGATTCTTTTCTTCTGTAGTCAGAAGAGCTGCGTCATCCTCGATCAGGATGTCGTAGCCGGTTTCCGGATTATACCAGGAGAAGGATGCAGATTCTTCTGCCGATACAGTGCCGGCAGGCAGAAGACCGGCAGCCAGTAGAGATAAAAGAACCGCCATTGTTACAGCTTTCAGGAGCTTTTGGGAAACGTGTTTTGTGATATTTTCAATATAGCAGATCAGGTATTTCATGCGTCATCCCCCTTTCGGGCAAATTGCGGAAGAGGCCTTGTAGCCAGTGTATTATATTTCAGCAGAATGGCTGCCATGGTAAACAGTGTGCACAGGAAAGTAAGGAAGCAGCCGCCATAGTACCAGATATCGGATACCGGATCTATCATAAGAACGATAATGGCGATCACAAGGGCAAACAGGGAACCAAGGAACCCGGGAAGCTGCGTGCCGAAAACAGGAGCTTTACTGTAAGTCCAGAATTCCCCGAAGGTCATGGTAAAGGTTGCTTTCTTTGTTTTTTTCCTTGACTTTTTTTTCATCTGTCTGGCGGCAAGCTCCTGGTAGCCTTTATCGTCAAGCCTTGTTTCACGGCGGTAGATCTTACGGGTTTCCAGCCAGAACAGGATAAAGGTGACCACAGACAGAAGGGCAGACAGTATCAGAAGCCCGGTCGGTGTCAGGATAAGTACTGGATTTAACAGGAGGAAAAGCAGAACTGCAAGAAGCAGTGTGCTGATCAGGTATTTCACCGGATCAATCGGAATATCTGCTGAGATCTTCCCGGTCTGTCCGTTGACGGTGGCATAGGCCACACGGTCTTTATGCCGGTAGGACATGAACCAGACAGGATACATAAGAGCTTCCGGGCGTTTTGTTTTCGTGCAGAGAGAGGTATTCTGACTGGAGAGTGTAATGCCGGGATCCGGGTGAAGGCCTTTGAAGGGCTTCATCTCCCTGATCCGCTTCATGCTGGCAGTGTTGGCGATCTGCTTGGCGTCTTCGATATAAACAGTTTCCCTGATATCAGAAATATCTGCATAGAAACCGCTTAAAAAGGCGGGGGTAAACTGCTTTTCGTCACAGGGCTGATAAGGAGCGATCTGTCTGCTGATAGTATCGTCAAGAGTAGCTGAGGCATCAAAGGAAAGATGGCTGTAGGAGGCATCGATATCGCCTGTGAGACGGTAATGATCGGTGTAATCATAGCTGCCCTTGCGATATTGTTTTTTTCCTTTGAGCTGCGCAGCTCCCTTCTGTACTACATGATAGCAGTAATAGGGAATGTATATGCCGCGGAACTGGTTCAGCGCTTTTTCCTGCTTCAGCTCCTTTGGAGCGAAAAGGGCACGGCGCATCCGGCCAAGATAAGCCTTTTTACAGGAATCCTCCGTAATTTTAAAGGGAATGATGCGTACAGGCCGCTTTTCATTGGAAAGCCGGCCGGACAAAATGGTAGAAGCGCCACAGAAGCTGCAGAATTCTGCTGCAGAATTATCGGTACTCAGGATCTCTCCGCCGCACTGCGGACAGGTGAAAATAGTTGCTTCAAAGGCAAAGAGTTCTTCTGCGTCATTTTCCTTTTTCAGGGAATACGGATCAAAGGTTGTCTGGCAGTAATCACATTTCATCAGCTGATCTTCAATGCTGAATTTCAGATTACCGCCACAGTTTGGGCATTCGTACATAGGATATCCTTTCTTTTCTATGACTTTTGACAAGAAAATTGAACTTGCCACTTGCGAAGATACGGGTAATCTCTTATTCTATAGTAGCGAAAACAGAGCAGATGTTCAATAAAAGAATTTGAGGAAATGTTTGAGGAAATGTATATGAAATACAAAGCAGTGATTTTTGACATGGATGGAGTGATTTTTGATTCAGAGCGGCTGAGTCTGGCCTGCTGGGAGGAGACAGCGAAGAAATTCGGACTGACAGGCATTGAAAGATACTGTGATCTGTCAAGGGGTGTCAATGAAGCAGGGTCAGCTAAGATCTTTTACAGCCTTTATGGGGAAAATGGCCTGACCTATGAGGAATGCCGGGCAGAAAATTCAAGACTCTTTCATTCAAGGTATGATGGAGGCAGGCTGCCGATGAAGAAGGGTGTGACAGAGCTGCTTCCTTATCTGAAGGAAAAGGGATGGATCGTGGGACTGGCTTCTTCGACCAAGGAGGCTACTGTGACGCAGGAGATCCGGGATGCGGGACTGATGCCGTATTTTGATAACCTGACCTGTGGGGATATGCTTAAGAAAAGCAAGCCAGAGCCGGATATTTTCCTGATGGCATGTGAAAAGCTTGCTGTGAAGCCGCAGGAAGCCATTATCATAGAAGATTCCCATAATGGGATCCGGGCAGCCAGCCGTGCCGGGGCAACGCCTGTAATGGTGCCGGATATGATGCCGGTGACAGAGGAGATGAAGGAGCTTGCCTATAAGATCTGCAAAGACCTGCTGGAGGTAAGGATCTGGCTCGACAAAAACTTCCCAAGGGATTAAATTATAGAAATAAACTATTTGCATGGTTGATTTTAAAGAAGGGACGGTTTGGATAGAATAGTGACTGTATTACAATGCTGAACGGTGGTGAAACAGTGACAGTCAACTATGAGGATCTGGGAAAACGGATCAGAAGGAAACGGTCTGAAAATCATATATCACAGGCGGCTCTTGCTGAAATGATCCAGGTATCGGTGCAGCATATGAGTAATGTGGAAAATGCCAAAACCAAGGCAAGCCTGGAAACAGTGATAGAGATTGCCAATGCGCTGGACTGTTCACTGGATGAGCTGGTCTGCGGAAGCCTGAAGAAACAGAGCAGGCAGATCTATCAGGATGAGGTGGCATTGCTGCTTGAGGTCATGCCGGACAGCGAACTGAAGATCATGCCGGATGTCCTGAAAAACATAGATTATATTTATCGTACCGGTGTAAAAAGTGCACAGAAAGAAAACGATTAGAGCAGTCATGTGGAGAAGCCCCATATGGCTGCTTTTCTTGTGCTATTTTTCAATGTGTGATATAGTAAATCTAACTATCAAAATGCAGGAGGTAGACAATTGAAGCTGCTCAGTGCGATTGTGCCCTGTTACAACGAAGAAGAGAATGTTCCTTATTTCTATGAGGAATTTATCAAAAACGAACCATACTTTGAGGCTCATGAGATCGGCTTTGAGCTGTGGTATATAGATGACGGTTCCAGAGATGGAACCCTTTCTGAGATCAGGAAGCTGCAGGAAAAGGATCCGCGGATACACTATGTATCCTTTTCAAGGAATTTTGGTAAAGAAGCAGCGCTCTATGCCGGATTTGAAAAGGCACAGGGGGATTATGTGGCATGTATGGATGCAGATCTGCAGGATCCGCCGTCACTTCTGCCGCAGATGTTTGAAGATATTGCAGCAGGCTATGATACTGTGGCAACAAGACGTGTGACAAGAAAGGGAGAACCCCCGATCAGATCACTGTTTGCCAGATTGTTCTACAGGCTGATGAACTGTTTTTCAGAGACGGAGATCGTGGATGGAGCCAGAGACTTCAGGCTGATGACAAGACAGGTGGCAGATGCCATCCTTTCCATGAAGGAGTACAACCGCTTTACCAAGGGGATTTACGGCTTTGTGGGCTTTAAGACAAAGTGGATCGAGTTTGAAAATGTGGAGCGTAAGAAGGGAGAAACAAAGTGGTCCTTCTGGAAGCTCTTTATATATTCCCTGGAAGGGATCACCTCCTTTACGACTGCGCCGCTGGCATTCGCAGCTTTTATGGGAGTTGCTTTCTGCCTGGTTTCGTTTGGGCTGATCATCTTTACGATCATAAGGAAAGTAATTTTTGGAGATCCGACCTCCGGATGGCCATCACTCGTATGTATTATTTCACTGATCAGCGGTGTACAGCTGTTCTGCCTTGGAATTGTCGGCGAGTATCTTGCCAAGACGTATATGGAGGTAAAAAATCGTCCAATCTATCTTGTAAAAGAGGAACGATAGCGTATGCAGCAGAATCTGGTCAGTATTATCGTACCGGTTTATAATGCCGGAAATTATATCGAAGAAACCATACGCATGGTAGAAGCACAGACCTATCAGGACTGGGAACTTCTGCTGATCGATGACTGTTCTGTTGACAACAGCCGGGCAGTGATCGAAGCTTATATAAGGGAACGAGGGCAGAAGCTGTCTTTTGAAGAACAGAAGAAAAAGGAGATCCGTCTGATCCGGCGTACAGAGAACGGCGGTGCTGCAAGGACAAGAAATACCGGGATAGCAGAAGCACAGGGAAGATATATTGCGTTCCTGGATGCAGATGATATCTGGATGCCGGACAAGCTGACAAGGGAAGTGGAATTCCTGCAGAAAAAGCAGGCAGCATTTGTATTTACCTCGTATGAATTCGGGGATGAACAGGCAAGGGGTACGGGGAAGATCGTACATGCCCCGGAATTCCTTACTTATGAGAAGGCACTGTCAAGAACAGTGATCTTTACGTCCACTGTGCTGATCGATACAGAAAAGACTGGCAAGGGACTTGTTTACATGCCGCTTGTAAAGAGTGAGGATACGGCACTCTGGTGGAAGCTTCTGAAAAACGGATTTACCGCCTACGGACTGGATGAGGTACTGGTTATTTACAGAAGACCGGCAAAGTCGCTGTCATCCAACAAACTGGAAGCCATCCGCAGGATCTGGTATCTGTACCGGAAAGAAGAGAAGCTTCCGCTTGTAAAGAGCTGTGTCTGCTTTATGCTGTGGGCATACCGTGCCGCAAGGAGAAGAATGTAGTGAAACGCTTAGAATCATTAAAGAAGATTATCGTATTATGGCTTTCGTTTGCAGGACTTTTGCTGCAGACTGGCATATATGCTTATATATGGATGGAGTATTATTATCCCATCATCAGTAAGTTTACACTGAGGCTGAAGTTCAATCAGAACGGACATCTGGCTATGTTTGCCATTTATTTCGTGCTGCTCTTTTTCTTTGACAGTACCTATGGCGGACTGAAGATCGGTTATCTGAAACCCATGGATGTATTTATGTCCCAGCTGTTTTCGCTGCTGTTTGTCAATGTGATCACCTATCTGCAGATCTCCCTGATGAATGGCTGGTGGCTGGAACCGAAGTATTTCCTGGCAGCAACCCTTGTGCAGCTCCTGATTGCCCTTGTCTTTAACCTGATCTGCAACTGGTTTTACCGCAGGGTGTTCCCACCGCGGGAGATGCTGCTTGTTTATGGAGAACGGTCGATCGAGGATATCCTGCAGAAGTTTGCGTCCAGAAAGGACAAATATCATATTGCAAAATGTATTAATATCCGGGAAGGCATGAAGGCAGTAGAAAAAGAGGCAGTAAAAGGCTACGGGGCAGTTGTCCTGTGGGATATTGCTACAGAAGACAGAAACAGGCTGCTTAAGTTCTGTTATGGTCAGTCGATCCGTGTTTACATGATGCCAAAGATCCCTGATGTACTGGTAAAGGGCTCTGATCAGCTGCATCTCTTTGATACACCGATCCTTTTAATCAGGGAGTACGCTCTTACGGTAGAGCAGAGACTGGCCAAGCGTCTGATCGACGTTATCTGTGCGCTGATCCTTGTGGTGATCACTTCACCGGTCATGCTGATCACGGCAATCTGTATCAAATGCTATGATGGTGGTCCTGTGCTGTACAGGCAGGTGCGCTGTACCATTGGCGGCAGGGAGTTTAAGATCACGAAGTTCCGCAGTATGAGGGTGGATGCCGAGAAGGATGGTGTGGCAAGACTGGCAGCCAGGAATGACAGCAGGATCACTCCGGTTGGCAAATTTATCCGTGCGGTCCGCATTGATGAGCTGCCACAGCTCTTTAACATTCTGGCAGGGGATATGTCCTTTATCGGACCAAGACCGGAGCGGCCGGAGATCATCCGCCAGTACGTGGAGGATATGCCGGAATTTGTATACAGGATGAAGGTAAAAGCCGGACTTGCCGGTTATGCGCAGGTTTATGGCAAATACAATACAACACCATATGATAAACTGAAACTGGATCTTTCTTATATAGAGAATTACAGTGTCTGGCTGGATATCAAGCTGATGCTTCTGACACTAAAGATCCTGGTCAAAGCAGAGAGTACAGAAGGAGTGGACAGCACTCAGGTAACAGCGATGAAGCAGGAGGAGAATGTGGAGGAGAAGCATGGAAAAGATGAGTGAGGATTACAGAAGAAGAGAAGTGGACCTGAAAAGACTTTATCTTTGCTCACAGGGAAAGCTATGGCTGCTTTTACTGTTAACGATCCTGGGAGCAGTTATCGGTGGTGTGAGTTATCAGGTCATAAAAGCGACCAGGATGCCGATCACCTACGCGGCAGAGTCCAAGCTGTATATCAGCTTTGGCATAGACGAAAGCGGCGAGGTGTATCAGTATTATAATGGATATACATGGAATGATCTGCTTGATACGGATCCGGTGCTTGACAGGATCATGGAATATGTGCCGGAAGGCTACAGCAGGAAAGAGGTACAGGAAGCTACTACAGCAGAGATCCTTTCTGATATCCGTCTTCTGACCATTACGGTAGAGGGCGGCACAGAAAAATTTGTCAGGGAGATCCAGAGTGCTGTAGAAGAGGGTCTTGTGGACTATGCAAGGGACAGTGCAGAGCTGAAGAGGATCGATGTGATCCGTACGGAGGATCCTGTGCGTGTTTACTGGGATGACAAAACTGTGACAGCGGCTGTGATCGGCGGTGTGGTCTTTGCTGTGATCTCCTGTCTGATAGCAGCATTTCTCTATCTGCTTGATGATGCGGTTTATGTACAGGAGGACATTGAGAAGAAATATTCCTGTAAGCCGCTTGGCATTTTGTTGAAGAAACAGAAGGGACTGCAGCCCTATGCCAGAGAGCTGCAGGCTGATTTTTCTTATATCCTGGCAGAGCATAAATGCTTTGGTCTGATCGACATGGATGATCACTGCATAGAAGGAAAAGAAGATCTGGAGCTGGTACTGAATGCTGTTCCGGGTGAATTTGTAGGTGGAGACGGAGAGGCAGGCGGTCTGACCTGGACACTGCCAAAGAGTGAAGAGGAACAGGCACAGGATGTTTGGCATGCAGAAGCATTTGACGAAGGCATGCTTTCTGAAAAAGAGCTTGCGAGGATCCGGGAGCTTGGCGGGGCTGTATTACTGATCCCTTTTGGCAAGGATGTGAGCCGCAGGACAAGCCGTGTACTGACACTCCTTTCCAATCAGGACTGCCCTGTGTTTGGCATGGTGATCTCTGGTGCAGATGAGGATTTCGTAAACCGGTATTATCGATAGAAGGAAAGAGAACCAAAATGAAGCTGGAATTACTGGTATCAGCGGTGGAAAAGGATCCCCGCAGTCTGGCAGAGGCCATGAAAATAGCATCCGATGCGGTGATTGTGAACCAATGTGATCATCATGGCTATACTGCATGGAAAGAAAACGGAAGAGAGATCCGGTGTTTTTCCATGGAGGAGAGGGGTGTTGGTCTCAGCAGAAATACAGCTCTGCTGTTTGCAGAGGAGGATATTGTCCTTTTTTCAGACGAAGATATCAGGTTTGACGAAGGCTATGAGAAGAAGGTACTGGAGGCCTTTCTGAAGAATCCGGATGCGGATGTGATCACCTTTAATTTCCGGGTGGATGAGAGAAGGGCAACATATCATAATGCAGGAGAGCGGCGGATCCGCTGGTATAACTATGGCAGATATCCGACCTACAGCGTGGCAGCAAGGCTGTCTGCCCTGCGTAAAAGCAATGTAAGCTTTTCCCTCCTGTTTGGTGGTGGTGCCAGATACAGCAATGGGGAGGATAGTCTGTTTCTTCATGACTGTCTGAAGAAGAGACTGCATTTATATACATCAGCAGAAGAGCTTGGAGAGGAAGAATACAGGGAATCGACCTGGTTCAAGGGTTATAATGAGAAATTCTTTGTGGACAGAGGAGTGCTTTATCCCTTTTTATATGGAAAGCTGGCGAGGGTATTTGCCCTGCGCTTTCTTCTGGCACACAGACAGGAAATGTGCAGGCAGATTCCCCTGCCGGAAGCATACAGGCTTATGAAAAAGGGAATTTCGGAAGGAAAACAGCGAAGATGATATTATATATTCTGGTGGCAGTGCTGACTGTCCTTCTTGGGCTGACAGTACAAAAGGCAGAAAACGGAAGAAACAGTGGGATCACGAGGCAGCAGGCTCTGAATGCTGTCAGTCTGTTTTTTATGTTCCTCATCCTGTTTGCGGTAGCTGCCAGCCGGTTAAATGTGGGAAATGATTATGCCAAATATGTTGAGTTCATGCATCTGACCTACTGCAATGCCTATGTGCCCACAGAGGTTGGCTTTAATTTGCTTACTAAAGCAATTTACGGGATCAGCGGATTTGAAAACTATCTGCTGGTCTTTGCCATTTTTGCATTCTTTACGGTGCTTCTGTTTTTACAGGCTATTTACAGGCAGGCGGAAAGCTTTGGCTTTTCCTTTTTCCTGTTCATGGCATTTGGGTATTATTTTCAGAGCTTCAGTACAGTGCGGTATTACCTGGCACTGGCGGTTGCCCTGATCGCCATACCTTATCTTCTGGAAAAGGAATATGGAAGGTTTCTGGTGCTGATCCTGATCGGTGCTGCATTCCATAAGTCGGTGCTGGTGGTGCTGGTACTGTACCCTCTGGCGGTAAGGTGCTGGAAAAAATGGCAGCTTGCACTGGCTGGTGTATTCTGTCTCAGCTTTTTCTTTCTGCAGGACTTTTATCTGCGGGTTGTGGTATTTCTGTACCCGACGTATGAGGAGACGGAGTATCTGTCAGGGGGAACCAGTTATGTGAATATTGCAAGATGCTTTGGTATCCTGATCCTGTCACTGATCCTGTATAAGAAGGCAGTGAAGGGGAACCGGGTGATGAATTTCTGGTTCAACTGCAATCTGGGAGCACTTGTCATGTATGTGTGCTGTTCTTTTCTGCCGATCATATCGAGAATCGGCTATTACCTGACGATCACCCATATTTTCTTCCTGCCGGCACTGATCAGGCAGATTGAAAATGAAAAGTGGAGAAAGCTGCTGACAGCGGGAGCTGTGGCAGCAGGGATATTGTACTTTGCCCTGCTCATGATGCGGGCGGCAGATCCGGGATTCAGGATCCTGCCTTACCAGACCTTTTTCTTCCATGAAATGGTGCCGATCCTGTCGGATGTTAACTAGATAGCTGGCCGGTCAGCTGTCAGAAATGATATTACAAGGAGGAGCAGATGACTCCATTTTTTTCGATATTGGTTGTCTGTCTGAATGCAGGCAGCAAGCTGGAGCAGACAATAACAAGCATTCAGGCACAGGATTTTACAGATTATGAGATTATTGTGAAGGACGGAGGATCCACGGATGGATCGTTAGATTTCCTGAAAGGGCAGCTGCGGATCCTGCAGCAGAAGGACAGCGGCATTTATGATGCCATGAATCAGGCGGCAGAGGCAGCAAGAGGCAGGTATGTGTATTTCCTGAACTGCGGAGATTTTTTTGCAGAAAGGGATGTGCTTTCGAAAATACACAGCCTGATCCTGGAAAAACCGGCAAAGCATGGTATTTATTATGGAAATATCTTTGAACGGCTGACAGGGCAGTGCGTCCCGTCCAATCCTTCCATGGATGCATTTGGGTGCTACCGGAATGTACCCTGCCATCAGGCATGCTTTTATCAGAGGGAGCTGCTCCTTGAACATCCCTTTGACTCAGGGCTTACTGTGCGGGCGGATTATGAACAGTTTCTTGCCTGCTTCTTTGCAGGATACCGGGGAGAAAAGGTAACATTTACCTATGGAGAGATTCTGGTCTGTAACTATGAGGGCGGTGGATTTTCAGAAACCAGGGAAAACCGGAAACGTTCTGAGAGAGAGCACAGAATTGCCGCAGAGCGGTATATGTCAAAAGGACAGATCAGGAAGTACCGCTTTCTCCTGGCTGTTACGCTGGCGCCTCTCCGGACATGGATTTCCCATAACGAAAAGACAGCAGGAATTTACAATGCTATCAAGAAACGAATCTACAGATAACCGGAAAGAGGACAGAATATATGAGAAAAGTATTGTGGATCTGTAATATTATGCTTCCGGTCATTGCCAGAGAGTTTTCCCTGTCCTACAGCAACAGGGAGGGCTGGCTGTCCGGTATTTTTGAACGTGTGAAGGAGGGCGAAGCTCCTTTTACCCTTTCTGTCTGCTTTCCGGTGACGGAGGAGCAGAAGGAAGCGCTTCCGGCAGAAGTGCTTTCAGACGGTGTCAATGTACATGGGATCCGGTGCTTCGGCTTTCTGGAGGATCTGGCTCATCCGGAAACCTATGACAACAGTCTGGAAGAACGTTTCTGCCAGATCTTTGCAGCAGATAAGCCGGATATGATCCATATTTTCGGGACGGAATTTCCCCATACACTGGCAGCGGTCAGGGCTTTTGACAACCCGAAAAGAACGCTGATCGGCATCCAGGGGCTCTGCCATGAGATTGCCAGGGTTTACATGGCAGATCTGCCGGAAAAAGTACAGAACATGGTAACGCTCCGGGATTTTCTGCGGAGGGATTCACTGAAACAGCAGCAGGAAAAATTTATAAAGCGCGGGGAATATGAGATCGAAGCGATTGAAAAGACAGGCTATATTACGGGGCGTACAGCCTTTGACAGGCGGGGAACGTCCTATGTCAATGAAAGAGCGATCTATTATCGTATGAATGAAACCATGCGTGACAGCTTTTATGAAGGGGAATGGGACAGAAATGCGTGTGAGGAGCACAGTATTTTCCTGGGACAGGGAGATTATCCCTTAAAGGGGCTGCATTTTCTGTTAGAGGCGATGCCAAAGATCCTTGCCATGTATCCGGATACCAGGCTGTATGTGGCAGGAAACAGGATCACAGCACATCATACATTAAAAGAAAAAATCAAGCTGCCAGCTTACGGAAAGTATCTGCTTACCCTGATCCGAAGGTATCATCTGGAGGATAAAGTGATCTTTACAGGAAATCTGCCGGAACAGGAAATGAAAGAACGGTTTCTGAAAAGCCATGTATTTGTGTGCGCTTCTGTGCTTGAAAATTCGCCAAACACCGTAGGAGAGGCCATGCTTCTTGGGGTACCGGTGGCTGCATCATGGGCGGGGGGTATCCCGGATATGATCACAGATGGGCAGGAAGGACTTCTTTTTACCAAGGGGGATCCGGAAAAGCTGGCTGAGGCAGTTCTTCGTATCTTTGGTGATGAAGCGTTCTGTGCAAAGATCTCTGAAGCGGAGAAAAGAAGAGCCAGAATGGCGCACAATGGGGTATTGAACTACGAAAGACTGCTGGAAATTTATAAGGATATCTGCGAATCATGAAGCTGACTTTTTTATCCAATTATATCAATCATCATCAGATCCCCTTCTGTAATGCCTGCTATGACAGACTGAAGGAGGATTTCTGCTTTGTGCAGGCGCAGCCCATGGAGCAGGAGCGTCTTGCCATGGGATGGCATAATGAAGCGGACAGTCTCCCTTTTGTGAAATGTCTGTATGAAGAGGAGGCAGAATGCAGGGAAAGGATCCTTTCCTGTGATGTACTGCTGGCAGGATGGTCAGACCGGGAGGATCTGGTACAGGAGAGACTTGGGGGCGGAAAGCCTGTGATCCGGATCAGTGAACGGTTGTACCGGGAGGGGCAGTGGAAGGTTGTTTCCCCAAGGGGACTGATCCATAAATATAAAGAACATACCAGATACCGGAAGGGAAAGGCATACCTGCTCTGCGCAGGAGCCTATGTTCCTTCGGACTTCCATCTGATCGGGGCTTATCCGGACAAGATGTTCCGTTGGGGTTATTTTCCGGAGACAGTGCATTATACAGAAGAAGAGTGGGAGCAGCTAAAGCCTGCAGACGGGATCCTGCGGATCGTCTGGGCAGGACGTTTCATTCCCTTGAAGCATGCGGAGATGATGCCAAGGCTGGCTGCCTTTTTAAGGGAGCATCTGGAGGAGATCCGGAAAGAGGGCATCTATACAGATTTTGAGATCCATATGGCAGGAAGCGGGGAGATGGAAGAAAGCCTTAAGCGTGAGACGGAAGAGCTTGGCGTAGCGGACAGGATGATATTTCATGGATTTCTGCCGCCTGAGGAGATCCGGCATATCATGGAAAGATGCCAGATCCATGTATTTACCAGTAACCGGCTGGAAGGCTGGGGGGCTGTGGTAAATGAAGCCATGAACAGTGGCTGCGCAGAGGTGGCAAGTGCAGCTGCCGGGGCGGTGCCTTATCTGATCCGTCAGGGTGTGAATGGAATTGCTTATCCGGAGGATGATTTTATGCAGATGGCGCAGGCAGTCCTTTCACTTGCCTGTAATGACGGGAAGCGGAAGGAGATGGGCAGAAAAGCCATGGAGACGATCACGGGAGCGTGGAATGCGGAGCATGCAGCCGGGGAGCTTCTCCGTTTTTCAGAAGAGCTTCTGACAGGAGATCCGGAAGGGGCAGATGATGGACCTTTAAGCCCGGCGCCTGTGATTTCAGAAAGGAGGATGTATTCATGGATGTGCCAATAAAGATCAGTGTGATCGTACCTGTTTATAATGTGATGGCGTATCTGACAAGATGTGTGGACTCTATCAGGAAGCAGACGTACCGCAATCTGGAGATCCTCCTTGTGGATGATGGTTCCACGGATAACAGTGGGGCGCTCTGTGAGAAGTTCGCACTGGAGGATAAAAGGATCCGGGTTTTCCATAAGGAAAACGGAGGTTCTTCTTCAGCCAGAAATCTGGGGATCGAAAAAGCCACGGGTGATTTTATCGGATTCGTGGACAGTGACGATTATATAGAACCGGAAATGTATGAAAGGCTTCTTGCCATGCTGCTGGAGGAAAATCTTCTGGTGGCACAGTGCTCGCGGGATGAAATTGACGAGCAGGGAAACAGGATGCCGGATGTGTGTACGCCTCCGGAAGCTCAGGTGCTGGTAGAGAGTGAAGATTTTCTGCGTGAGCTTCTGATGCACCGGGGAGACTGCTCCTTCTGCACCAAGCTGATAGAGGCTTCACTCCTGAAGCAGCATCATTTTCCGGAAGGGGAGCTGAATGAGGATTTCAGGCTCCTTGTAGAGCTGCTTCCGGAAATCCCGGCGATTGGCATTCTGCCGGAGCAGGAGTATCATGTCTTTTACCGTTATGGCAGTAATACAAGGACAAGGGATAAGGAAGAATTCCCGAGGGTATTTACGGATATTGTCAATAATGCAGATCGTGTGGAAGCACTGGTAAAGGAACAATACCCGGGACTTACCGTGGAAGCGGAGCGGTTTGCCCTGATCCAGAGGCTTGATTATATGCTGCATATCCCGATCTCGCAGATGAAAAGGGATAATACATTTTATATGCAGGTATGCGGCTACCTGAAAAGCCACAGAAAAGAAATAAAAACAAATCCCTATCTGACAAAGAAGAACAGGCAGTATCTTCTTCTGCTTGCAGCAGCACCGGCGCTTGTGAGAAAGGTGCATGCAGGGATCAGGGGATTTCACTGATACAGGAGATTTATGGAGAAACAGAATATTTTGAAGGATGCAGAAAAAAGAAAAAGGCTTTTGTGGGGAGGAGCATTTCTCCTTCTGCTGCTTCTGCAGCTTCTTTTATTAATATATTATGGAAGCCGGAAATCCGGATTCCATGAGGATGAGTTTTATTCCTATTATTCCACCAATAAGACGGCTGGCCTGTTCGTGAATGACAGGGAGTGGATTGATAAGGACAGCTACCGTAACGAGTTTGTGGTGCTGCCGGGGGAGCAGTTCCGGTATGGCATCGTGAAGCAGATGCAGTCATGGGATGTGCATCCACCGCTGTACTATTATATCCTCCATACGGTATGCTCCCTGTTCCCGGGGGTGTTCAGTAAATGGCTTGGAATAGCAGTCAATCTGACTGCCTTTGTACCATGCTTTTTCCTACTGGCAGGGATTGTATATGAAATAGCAGGAAAGGGAGAAAAGGGAGTCAGGCTTGCCTTTCTGACCTGCCTTTTATGGGGCGGCAGTGCTGCTGTGATCTCAGGGGTAATGTTTATCCGGATGTACCAGTGGATGACACTGTTTGTACTGCTGTGTGCATGGCTTCATGTCAGGGCAGTGAGGAAACAGAAATTCGGACTGCCCTTTCTGATCCCTGTTGGGGTCACGGTATTTCTGGGATTTCTGACCCAGTATTTCTATATGGTATTTCATTTTTTCCTGGGTGCTGCATTTTGTGTATACCTGCTTTCACGAAAAAAGATCCGGGTGCTGTTATCCTATTGTGCAGCCTGTGTCCTGGCCTTCGGACTTGCTGTGCTGTATTATCCGGCAAGTATGTCCCATATTTTCCGGGGCTACCGGGGAACAGAGGCCATGGATGAGTTCGCCGATACCGGAAATACACTGGAAAGGCTGCAGTTCTTTACAGAGCTGTTTGACAAATATGAGGTGGCAGGCTGTCTTGCCGTGATCCTGCTGGTTATCTGCCTTCTCTGGGTGACGAGAAGCTGCCTTGGAAGAAGGGAAAAGCTGGTGGATCATCCGGCAGGCAGGAGGGTATCCGGCAGACTGCCTGTAGAGATCTGGCTGTTAGTATCTGCCTGTGCCGGATATTTCTTTATTGTGGCAAAGACAGCTCTTCTGCTTGGAGAAACCTCAAACCGGTATATGCTGCCGATTTATGGACTGCTTCTGTTTCTGCTCCTGTATTTTCTGACAGAACCTTTGAGCGGATTTCTTCCGGAAGGAAAAAAGACAGGCTGGATCCTGTTTTGTGTGCTTTGTGCAGGAGTACTTCTGATGAACGGGATTTCCCTGAAAGCAGGACGGGTATTTTTCCTTTATGAAGAAGAACGGGCTGCGATGGCATTTGTAAGGGAAAATAAGGATGTGCCGGTAATTGTATTTTATAACAGCGCTTCGGAGAGTAATGTCTGGAGGCTTTCGGATGAACTGATGGAGTATCCGGAGATTTATCTGGCAAGCGAAGATAATATGGATGAGCTGACAGATGAAACGCTGAATACCAGTGACAGGGTGCTTGCCTATGTGGCTGACCACGAAAGCGGAACGGCCTGTCTTGACAGGCTCCTTGAGAGCAATGCGAAGCTGACAGAGTACCGACTGATCGCAGAAAAGGGACTGTGGAAGCTGTATGAGCTGCGATGATTGCAGTTGCTGATAAGACGGATTTATGATAAACTGAAAAAAGTAATGGCTGAAAATGCCGGAAGAATGGAAATTGCTTCCACAGGAGGAAATTATGTTATTAGATGACAAGACAATACTGATTACCGGAGGAACCGGTTCCTTTGGTAAGTGCTTTACCAAATATGTGCTGACGCATTACAATCCGAAGAAGATCATCATTTATTCCAGAGATGAGTTCAAACAGTTTCTGATGCAGAATGAGATGAAGGAGTATGCAGATAAGCTTCGTTTCTTTATCGGGGATGTGAGAGACAAGGAACGTCTCCAGAGAGCTTTTGAGGATGTGGATTATGTGATCCATGCGGCTGCCTTAAAGCAGGTGCCGGCCTGTGAATACAATCCAAACGAAGCGATCAAGACCAACATCCATGGTGCACAGAATGTCATTGACGCAGCCCTTGACAGCAATGTAAAGAAGGTAGTTGCCCTTTCTACGGATAAGGCGGTAAACCCGGTAAACCTCTACGGCGGGACCAAGCTGGTATCTGATAAGCTGTTTATCGCAGCCAATGCCTATGCAGGCAAAAAGGACATCAATTTCTCTATCGTCCGTTATGGCAACGTAGCCGGAAGCCGTGGCTCCATTATTCCGTTCTTTAACAGCATCATCAAGAACGGCGGCAGGGAGCTTCCCATCACTGACTATCGTATGACGCGTTTCTGGATCAGCCTGACACAGGGCGTTGAGCTGGTGATCAAGGCACTTGAGGAGGCTACCGGTGGGGAGACCTTTATCAGTAAGATCCCTTCCTTTAAGATCACAGATCTTGCAAAGGCCATGCTGCCTGACTGTGAAATGCCGGAGGTTGGTATCAGACCCGGTGAAAAGCTCCATGAGATCATGGTAACGGTAGAAGATTCAGCAACAACCTATGAATATGACAAGCATTTTATCGTATATCCCCAGGTAACCTGGAATGATAAGCAGAAGATCAATATGAGCGGCAAAAAGGTGCCAGATGGCTTCTCCTACAGCTCAGGCAATAACAGTGAATGGCTCAGTGTAGAGCAGATCAGAGAGCTGTTAAAGACCGTAGATCTGGAGAAATAAACGGGATCTGAACAGCAGACAGAAGATGAGACAGTCTTTCCCTTTTGGGGAAGGCTGTTTTTTAGGCTGTGCGCCTGGCTTCGTACTTTAATGAGGAGAATCGTAGTGCCCTGCGTCGGACTGCATAAAAGCCGGTATCCGGAAATAAGATGAAACAGAAGAAAAGTGAAAAGGATTACATTGCATATGAAGGATATTCAGATAGAAGAAAAATACAGAAGACAGGCTGAAAAACTGCACCGTGAAAATCCGGCAGTGGATGCACACCTGGATCTGGCTGGAGAGGTGCTGATCAGAAGGCAGCTCGGGGAAAGAGATATTGTGAGACACCATTATCTGGATGACTGGAAACGGGGCGGCTTTTCCCTGATTGTTTCTTCTGTATTCGTGGAGAACAGGAATCTTTCAAATGGCTTTGAGAATGCGCTGCAGCAGATCGATGCCCTGAAAAAGGATCTGGCAGACCTGACAGAAGTCCGGCTTGTCAGCTGTGCAGAAAGCTTAAAGAAAGCGATTGCAGAAAAAAAGATCGCCATTCTACTTTATATGGAAGGACTGGAGGTGATCGGTGAGGATCCTGAGCTTCTGACGGAATTGAAAAAGCAGGGGATCTCGGGAGCCTCTCTTGTATGGAGCAGGAAAGGGGCATTTGCAAATGGATGCTGCAGAGCCACAGAACACCGGCAGGTAAGAGGTGGATTGACTACACATGGCAGGAATGCTGTCAGGAAGATGGAGGAGCTTTCCCTGTTTCTGGATGTCAGCCACCTGAATGACAAAGGCTTTGAAGATATTCAGGCGATCACGGAAAGACCCTTCATCGCCACCCATTCAAACAGCAGAAGTGTTTATGACAGCTACCGGAATCTGACTGATGAGCAGCTGCGGAAGCTGGCAGGGCAGGGAGGGATCGCCGGACTGAATGCCTGTAAATATATCACTGGTTCCCTTTCCGGTAACCATCTGGAAATGCTGTGCAGGCATGTACAGAAGGAGCTGGAGATCATGGGAGAGGAGCATATCGGCTATGGATTCGATCTTTGTGACTCCTACACCACCGCATCCTGCAGACAGCAGGGAAAGCAAAGCTCTGAAGCAGAGGATTGCCTGAAGGATCACGGTGATGCTGTCCTTCTGACCGCAGCGCTGCTGCAGCAGGGGATTTCACAAGAGACGGTCAGAAAGATCATGGGAGAGAATCTCCTGAATTATTTTTTGAAAATACTTCCTGAAACAGGACAGTGAAGACTGTCCTGAAAAACGCAGTTATTTGGTCAGCGGAATACCTTTCGCGAAACGTCTGTAGATCTTCCATCCAAGTACAACAGGAATGGAAACTGTCAGATAAAGAGTTGAAAAAATGCCGGCAACACCACCGATGATCATGATTAATAAAATTCCAATGTTCATAGCTTATACCTCTCTGTTTTTTTATAGATCACCTTTTACACATTGACATTCTAGCAGGAAAGAATCTCCAGATAAAAGAGAGGCAGGCTATTCTTAACGACAGTTTAACGGGTTATTAACGGAATCTTTACACAGGAAGGGATTCCAGTTCCTGCCAGAAAATGATGGAAAATAATGACAGAGTGGTTAATGGTTGCATAATGGGTGGATAGTCAGTATACTGTTGGTATATAACAAAATGTGTAAAATACAGGAGGTACGGAATGAATTATCAGGAAGCCCTTGCAAAACTGAAAAGCTATGGACAGGAGCATGTCCTTATGTATTATAACGAACTGACGAAAGAGCAGCAGGAGGCGCTTCTTACTCAGATTGACGAGACTGACTTTTCTATTCTGGTCAGTGGAAGGGAAGCAGCAACCGAGAATAAAAAGGGAGTGATCACCCCTTTGACAGCCATGCAGCTGCCGGAGATCGAAGCAAAGAAAGAAGAGTTCAGAGCCTGTGGTCTTCAGGTGATCAGGGAAGGAAAGGTCGGAGCGGTGCTTCTTGCGGGTGGCATGGGAACCAGGCTTGGCTCTGATGATCCCAAGGGAATGTACGATATTGGTATCACGAAAAAGGTATATATTTTCCAGAGGCTGATCGAGAACCTGATGGATGTGGTCAGGGTGGCGGAAAGCTGGATTCCGTTGTATATCATGACAAGTGAGAAGAATCATGAAGCAACCTGCCAGTTCCTTTATGATCATAATTATTTTGGCTATAACAGTGACTATGTGACATTTTTTAAACAGGAGATGGCACCTGCTTCCGATTATAACGGTAAGGTTTATATGGAAGAAAAGGGCAGGATCGCCACCTCTCCCAATGGAAATGGCGGATGGTATTCTTCCATGTACAAGTGGGGAATTGCACAGAAGGCGATCGCAGACGGTGTGGAATGGCTGAATGTTTTTTCTGTGGACAATGTCCTGCAGAGAATCGCGGATCCATGCTTTATCGGTGCTGTCCTTACCGCCGGGTGCAGTGTAGGAGCCAAGGTAGTTAAGAAGTGTGCACCAGATGAAAAGGTTGGGGTTATGTGTCTGGAAGATGGCAGACCATCTATCATAGAGTATTATGAGCTGACAGAGGAGCTGGCAGCAGCGAAGGATGAAAATGGGGATCCTGCATATTATTTTGGCGTTATCCTGAATTATCTGTTCCGTGTGTCAGATCTTGAAACCATCCGGGAAAAGAAGCTTCCGCTTCATGTAGTAGAAAAGAAGATCACCTGTCTGGATGAAAATGGGGAACAGGTGAAGCCGGAGAAGCCAAACGGCTATAAATATGAGCAACTTGTACTGGATATGATCCATGAGCTTGACAGCTGTCTTCCCTTTGAGGTAGACAGAAGGAAGGAATTTGCACCGATTAAAAATAAGACAGGCGTAGATTCCGTAGAGACCGCGAGAGAGCTGTGTAAAGAAAACGGTATTAAACTCTAGTTAACATTTTGACAGGTTTGAATAACATTACTGACTTGCCAGCTTTTAAGAAATTGAAGTACACTTTCTTTGAAACAGAGAGTGATCAGGAATCTTTCATACCTGAAAATACAGCGGGAATTTTCCGCCGGAAGAAAGGAAGTAACGAATATGACCATTTTAGTTACAGGTGGTGCCGGATATATTGGCAGCCATACAGTAGTAGAGCTTCAGAATGCAGGATATGATGTGGTAGTAGTGGACAATCTGGCAAATTCCAGTGAGAAGAGCCTTCAGAGAGTGGAAGCCATCACAGGAAAGAAGGTTCCTTTTTATAAAGCAGATATCCTTGACAGAGAGGCTATGAATGAGATTTTTGATAAAGAGAAGATAGACTGCTGTATTCATTTTGCGGGACTTAAGGCAGTTGGAGAATCCGTACAGAAGCCGTGGGAGTATTATGAAAATAATATTTCCGGTACTCTTACACTGGTAGATGTGATGAGAAAGCATGGTGTGAAGAACATTATCTTTTCCTCCTCTGCAACGGTATATGGTAATCCGGCAGTGATTCCGATCACAGAGGAATGCCCCAAGGGACAGTGCACCAACCCCTATGGCTGGACCAAGTCCATGCTGGAGCAGATCCTGACAGATATCCAGAAGGCAGATCCGGAATGGAATGTGATCCTGCTTCGTTATTTCAACCCGATCGGTGCACATAAGAGCGGTACCATGGGAGAAAATCCGAACGGTATTCCCAATAATCTGATGCCTTATATTACGCAGGTTGCTGTAGGCAAGCTGAAAGAGCTTGGAGTATTTGGCAATGACTATGATACCCCGGATGGGACAGGGGTTCGTGACTATATCCATGTAGTAGATCTGGCAAAAGGACATGTAAAAGCGCTGAAGAAGATCGAAGAGAAAACAGGACTTGAGATCTACAACCTGGGAACTGGTGTGGGCTACAGTGTTCTGGATATTGTGAAGAATTTTGAAGAGGCTACCGGTGTTAAGATCCCTTATGTGATCAAACCCCGCCGTGCCGGCGATATTGCTACCTGCTATTCTGATGCAAGCAAGGCGAAGAGAGAGCTTGGCTGGGAAGCAGAATATGGGATTAAGGATATGTGTGCAGATTCCTGGAGATGGCAGAAGAACAATCCAAACGGATATGACGATTAAAGTAATATAAGCATAAAAGGAGGCAGATGCGTATGGCATCTGCCTCCTTGCGTCATTTACGCTACATAATGGTACATAAAGATAAAGTGACAGAGACTCCCGCCCATGACAAAAAGATGGAAGATCTCATGGGATCCGAAGAAGGTGTGTCTGCTGTTAAACAGTGGGAGCTTCAGCGCGTAGATCACACCGCCTATTGTATAAATGATCCCGCCTGCCAGAAGCCAGAGAAAAGCATTGTGGGGCAATGTGTTCCATAAAGGACCAAACACGAAAACACAGACCCAGCCCATGGCAATATATATAATAGAAGAAAACCATTTGGGACAGGTGACCCAGCAGGCTTTTAACAGCATGCCCACAATGGCAATCCCCCATACTACGGCAAAAAGTGTGTAGCCCATCCTTCCGCCAAGGACAATCAGACAGACCGGTGTGTAGGATCCGGCGATCAGCACAAAGATCATCATATGGTCTACCTTCCGGAAAATACGGAGCGCCCGGCCTCCGATATTCAGAGAGTGATAGGTGGCGCTGGCACCGTAAAGAAGAACCATGCTGAGTATGAATATTGTCATGGCCGGCAGCATATTGGCTGTATCGGATAAAGCGGATTTCACGAGAAGAGGTGCTGCTGCGAAAACAGTCAGCATCATTGCGATAAAGTGGGTAATGGCACTTCCTGGTTCACGAATAGTTATCTGCATAATTGATACCTCCTTGACACAATAAGTAGTAATCAAAACTACATATGATATACATGAATACTACAACATATTATGAGATATGTCAACAGAATTATTCTTTACTTGCCTTGGAAAATCCGATATACTGAAATTCATTGAAAACGGAGGTGGCAGTATGTTCCGGATGTGGGGAAAAATATGGAAGGACAATCATCTTCTGAGGGATATTGTCATTGAAAATAATAAGGAAGACACCAGGACACATAAGGTGTTTGAAGCACTGGATGAGATCTGTTATGCTTTTGATCTTGGCAAACCGATCTGGCTGGATTCCTGTGTGGCAGATTTCAGAAAGCACTCCAGGGCAAGGTTTACGCAGGACAGCTTTATCGAACAGATTGATTTTGATTATCTGGAGATCCAGATGATAGAAGAAGATTAACAGGAATAAAAATCTATTTTGCTCATATATATAAAAGTGCGGGAATTAACGGAATGTACATTGCTGACAAACTGTGTTAAAATAGAATTGCCGGGTGACAGCAGGGGGCTGCAGAAACCTGACAGAAAACAGAAGGAATGCAGGGGGCAGAAGCAGGACGGGAAATCCCGTTAAAAATGTATAGGGGCGGATGAAAACAGAATGGAATTAGTAGTACAGAGAGACAGCGATATTGACAACTGGAAAGAGGTCATGCTGATCTACAGTTCAGCACTGAAGCAGATCTCTACCAAGCTGGAAATATTGAATGACGAGTTTCAGCATGTGCACAGGTATAATCCTATTGAGCACATCAAATCAAGGGTGAAAACACCGGAGAGCATCGTCAAGAAATTAAAGAAGCACGGCTATGAATCAACGATCCAGAATATGGTCGAATATGTCAATGATATCGCAGGGATCAGAGTAATATGTTCCTTTACTTCAGATATTTACCAGATTGCAGAGATGATCAGGAACCAGAGTGATATCAAGGTGATCTCGATCAAGGATTATATTGTGAATCCTAAGAAAAGCGGCTATAAAAGCTATCATATGCTGGTCACCATACCGGTGTATCTGTCAGACCGGATCGTAGATACCAAGGTCGAGATCCAGATCAGGACAGTTGCCATGGATTTCTGGGCAAGCTTGGAGCATAAGATTAATTACAAGTTTGAAGGAAATGCACCGGATCATATCCGGAATGAGCTGGTAGAGTGTGCCAGGATGGTAGCTGAACTGGATGAAAGGATGCTTTCCCTGAATGAGGAGATCCAGATGATCCACCAGGGCAGCCAGACAGAAGAAGCAATAGTCTGAAGTCAGAGGCAAAAGGCTTTGTGATGAAAGTATCAGGAATGAGAACTGAAATAAAAAAGGGGCTGTGCCAGGAGGTGCAGCCCCTTTCGTAGGTGTTCCAGGGAGATCATCCGTATGTGCAGTCCATAAAATGAGGAGTGCCCGGATACATTGCTGCACCCGGGCTATTATGAAAAAATTTATCTACATTAGTCTTGCTCTTGATTTACTTATACTATACAGCATAATTATGAATAAATTATGAACGCATTGTGAAAATACGGTTAATTATAACAATGATATAAAAAGATGATGTCAAAAATTATGCATATTGCACAAAATGAGCTCGTATTGTCAAATGGCATCAAAAATGCTACAATAAAAACGTTATAATGTTTTTCGCGCCCGGGAGGAAGAAAACGATGGACAATTTTATGGATAAGATCACGCAGAAGCTGAATTCGCAGGATATGATCAGAGCCAATGCGGCAGCCGATGCAGCAGAGCTTGAAAATCTGGAAAATCAGGTAACCGTTTTTAAGGAACAGATAGAGAAATATGATGACTGTCTGCAGGAAATGAGACAGCTGAATCTGAGAAATATTGAAAGCGCCAAGGAAGTGAAGGATCTGACCAGACAGGCAGGAGAGAGCCTTGAGAAGACAGCCGGGGAAGTGGAGAGTGCTTCTGTAAGCCGCATCAAACAGACCTCGGATCTTTCTATAGCAGGTATCAACCAGACCGTAGCGGAGAGTCTTGCCAAGATTGCGGAGATCCAGGATAATTCCGGAAAGGACAATCTGGAGAAGATGACAGAGACCGTTTCCGGGCTGAAGAATATGCAGGATGAGGCATTTAAGTCCCTGGAAGATTTCCTCCATACTGACAATGTGAAGGTATATCGTAATGTACAGGCGGCTGTGATCGAAGAACTGGAGAAGCAGACAAATGAACTGAAGGAAGTACAGGAAAAGACTGCAAGAGGCAGTAAGGTATTGCTTCCCTTCGTTATTATTTCCATGATTCTGACACTGGCAAATACAGGGATCCTGGTAGCACAGATCCTTGGTTTATTCTGATTATAAAGGAGATCCCCTATGGCAAAACAAAGCTGGAAGCCGGGAAATATGTTATATCCACTGCCTGCAGTGCTTGTCAGTACAGCAGACAAAAAGGGAGGCACGAATCTTTTTACAGTAGCGTGGACAGGGACAATCTGCAGTGATCCGCCGATGGTTTCGATTTCTGTCCGTCCGGAACGCTATTCCTATTCCATGATCGTGGAGACAGGAGAGTTTGTCATTAATCTGACAACAGAGGAATTGACCTATGCCACGGATTATTGCGGTGTGAGAAGCGGCAGAGATGTAGATAAATGGAAAGAGGTAAAGCTGACTCCTGTTAAGGCAGATAAGGTACAGGCACCGCTTGTGGCAGAGAGCCCTGTAAATCTGGAGTGCAGAGTAACAAGGAGAATTCCCCTTGGAACCCACGATATGTTTCTGGCAGAGGTAGTGGCAGTCCATGCGGACGAAGCCTATATGGATGAAAAGGAAAAATTTTCCCTTGCCAAAGCAAATCCAATGGTGTATTCTCATGGAACATACTATGGTCTTGGCAAAGAGCTGGGAACATTTGGATACAGTGTAAGAAAGAAATAAAGGTTTATGAAGCATTATTCAAGTTATTATAAAAGATTACATGTTAGAAGAATTAAAATTGCAGTGCTGGCAGTAATTGTCAGCATGTTTTTTCTGCCCGTGTTTGTTAAATTTGAAAGAAGCGGGGATAATATGTTTAGAGTACTTCTGGATGGCGTTTCAGTAGGAACAGTTGCTTCGCCTGAAGAGGCGGAAGAATATGCCAGAGAAGCACGCAGACAGATTGCCAGCGACAGCAGTGAGCTGGTTCTGGTGGAGAGTAATATTGAACTGCAGGGACAGGAAGTTCTTTTTGGAAGGACAGATGATCCTGATGAGATCGTATCCAGGATGGCGATGGTACTGGCAGATAATGTCCGTGAGACCATGAACCGTTCCTATGTTGTCAAGATCAATGATTTTATGATCAATCTGGCCAGCAAGGAAGAAGTGACGCAGGTTCTTCAGGCAGCACTTGACAAATATGATACGGCAGAAACTGGAAGCTATAAGGCTGAGCTTTTGCTGGATCCTGCGAGAGAGCTGCCGGTACTGACAGCCAGAGTAGTATCTGAGGAAGAAGCAAAGGAACAGGAAGAAATCAAGGAGGCAGTCAGCTTAAGCGCCGGTATGGATGCGGAGCTGGATGCTGTATTTGAAGCAGTACAGCCGAAGGTGGAAAAGGATTTTGAAGATTATGATCTCGGGCTGATCTCCATGGATTTTGGAGATACCGTAGAGGTGGCGGAGGCTTATCTTTTAGCTGAGGAACTGACGGATGTAAATGATGCTATTGAGATGGTAACCAAGGATCAGGAGAAAAACGAGGTCTACGAGGTACAGTCCGGAGATACGCTTTCCGGCATTTCGCTGAAAACAGACATTCCACTGGACAAGCTGGTGGAAATGAATGCTTCACTGGAAGATGAAAATTCCATGATCCGTGCCGGGGAAGAGCTGGTGATCATGGTGCCAAGGCCTGAGCTTACTGTAACCAGGCAGGAGGAGCTTTACTACGAAGAGGATTATGAAGCAGACATTATCTATATAGATAATGATGAATGGTATACGACCGAGAAGAAGACATTACAGGAGCCTTCTGCCGGACACAGGAAGGTGGTGGCCATAGTTTCTTTTGAAAACGATCAGAAGGTCGGTACAGAGATCATCAAGGAAGAGATCACGTATCAGGCTGTACCGAAGATCGTGGAGCGCGGGACCAAGATACCGCCTACTTATATTAAGCCCATTTCCGGTGGACGGTTAAGCTCCAATTTCGGAAGAAGAAGTGCGCCAAAGCGTGGAGCGAGCACCTACCATAAGGGCGTTGACTGGGCAACACCGACAGGAACTGCAGTAGTGGCATCCTCTGGTGGTACGGTTGCCAAGGCCGGATGGGGAAGCGGTTATGGATACGTGGTATACATCAATCATCCAGATGGCAGACAGACCAGATATGGACATCTGAGTAAGGTTCTGGTATCGGCAGGACAGACGGTGTCCCAGGGACAGAAGATCGCACTGAGCGGTAATACCGGTATCAGTACGGGACCACACCTTCACTTTGAGATCCTGATCGGTGGCAGTCAGGTGAATCCGTTGAAGTATCTTAACTGACAGGAAACTATGACCAGATGTCAGAACGGATGTTTGAGATTTACAAAATGCGGAAATATGTTATACTTAGAACAAGCGTGCAATGAGCCCAGAGGGTATCTCCGGGCTCTGACAATGAGATTTTTCGTTTGATTTTGATATAGATAGAGGGAATACGATGGAACAGTATGCAATCAAGGGCGGCAATCCTCTGGTTGGCGAGGTAGAGATCGGCGGTGCGAAGAATGCGGCACTTGCGATCCTTGCGGCAGCAGCCATGACGGAAGAAACCGTAGTGATAGAAAATGTGCCGGATCTCCGTGACACAGCGGCAATGCTGGAAGCCATGGAAAGCATAGGCATCAGAATAGAGAAGCTGGACAGACATACAGTAAAGATTAATGCAGGCATGATTGAAAGTCTGGTCGTTGAGGACGACAGTATTAAGAAGATCAGGGCCTCTTATTATTTTTTGGGGGCACTTCTTGGTAAGTTCAAGAAGGCGGAGGTGGCACTTCCCGGCGGATGCAATATCGGGCTCAGGCCCATTGACCAGCATATCAAGGGATTCCGTGCACTTGGTGCTGATGTAAGGATCGAGAGAGGACTTGTCATCACTGAAGCAGACAGACTTGTGGGAAGCCATATTTATCTGGATGTAGTTACTGTAGGCGCTACCATTAATATCATGATGGCGGCAGCGATGGCAGAAGGTCAGACGATCATTGAAAATGCAGCCAAAGAACCTCATGTAGTAGATGTGGCCAATTTCCTGAACAGTATGGGAGCTTCTATTAAAGGAGCAGGTACAGATGTGATCAGGATCAAGGGAGTAAAGGCGCTTCATGGTACGGAATACGCAATTATTCCGGATCAGATCGAGGCCGGAACCTTTATGTTTGCAGCTGCAGTGACAAGAGGAGATGTTACTGTAAAGAATGTCATTCCCAAGCACCTGGAGTCCATCAGTGCAAAGCTGATAGAGATCGGCTGTGAAGTGGAGGAATCTGATGATGCGGTCAGAGTAGTTGCAAGCAAGCCACTGACCCATACTCATGTCAAGACACTTCCCTATCCCGGATTTCCAACAGATATGCAGCCGCAGATCACCATGGCACTTGGATTATCCAAAGGCACCAGCATTGTAACAGAGAGTATTTTTGAAAACCGTTTCAAATATGTGGATGAGCTGACCCGGATGGGAGCCAATATTAAGGTAGAGAGCAACACAGCGATCATTGATGGCGTACAGAAGTACACCGGTGCAAGCCTTACTGCACCAGATCTCCGTGCAGGTGCAGCACTTGTGACGGCGGCACTTGCAGCAGAGGGTGTTTCTACGATTGATGATATTAAATTTATTGAAAGAGGATATGAGGATTTCCCTGAAAAGCTGCAGAGCCTTGGCGCACAGATCGAAAAGGTTGTAACAGAGAGAGAGCTGCAGAAATTCCGCCTGAAGATCGGGTGAATTCTATATCCGGAGGAACCATTTTGAAAACAGTATCTTTGATCCTTACTACCTATAACAGTGGGAAAAATCTTGCTTCAACCCTGGAGAGCATCGAGAAGCAGGATTATCCTGATATAGAGGTAAATATCAAGGACGGCGGTTCGACAGATGACACTATAAAAATGATTAAAGAATACAAAGAGAGGAGCAGATACCTGGTGAACTGGGTATCCAGATCTGATGAGGGCATTTATGATGCCATGAATCAGGGCTATGCTCTTTCTAGTGGTGATATTATTGTATTCTTTAATGATTTTTTTTTATGTCATGATGCTGTATCCAAAATGGCGGCTCTGATCGAAGGAGATACCGGCTGCGTCGGAGCACATGCAGACCTTATTTATGCTGACGGAGAAAAAATCGTCAGATACTGGAAGATGGGGCCGCAGAAGAGCCTGTATGCCGGCTGGATGCCAGGTCATCCTACGCTCTTCCTGAAAAGGGAGGTCTATGAGAACTATGGTCTTTATAAGACCGAATACAGGATCGCTGCAGACTATGAATTCATGATCCGCTTTCTGAAGGATGGCCGGAACCGTCTTGCTTATCTTCCGGAGAATATTATCCGCATGTACTACGGGGGAACCAGCACCTCCAGTACGGGCAGCTATCTGGCATCCCTGAAGGAGGGACACCAGGCACTGAAGGAGAACGGTCTCCGGTTTGCTTTCGTGATCGACGTGCTCCGTACCCTGCGGGTGCTGCTTCAGTTTGTGAAGCGGCCTTCGTGAAGCCTCCCTGCAGACGATTTCTGACAGAGTATGTCAAAATAAAACAAACCATCATACCAGGTGGTAGGTTTCTTTTAAATAGGGAATAATATCTGAGATGCAGGAATAAATGCGGAATGCTTTTTCCTGCATTTCTTTATCGGGGGCAATCTGATCCGGAACCATAATCGGAATAAAGTCTCCATTATGGGCAGCCCGGATCCCGTTGTAGGAGTCCTCACAGACATAACAGTGGGAAGGCGGTGTGTTAAGCCTTCTGGAAGCCTCTAAAAAGATATCCGGGTATGGCTTGGATCTTTCTACTTCGTTGCCGCACACGATCGTATCAAAGCGGTGCAGCAGATTTTCCTTTGACAAAAGGGCAGATGCAACTTCTCTGTGGCTGGAGGTTGCAACTGCCTTTTTGATATGGTGGTCATCCAGAAAATCCAGAAGCGTAAGGACACCTCCTTTAATGCCTGCACCATGGGCAGAAACATACCTTACGATCTCTTCATCAATATGGCTGTTGATCTCCTTGATTGGCTGATCAGGATATTTGGCAGAGAGATACGAGATGATCGCAGCGTTGGATTTTCCGACAACGTGCAGATAATCGTCATCAGCTTCCTGCTCGCTTATGAAATTATAGACAATCGGCCAGACCTTTCTTGCAATAGTTTCTGTATCCAAAATCAGTCCATCCATGTCAAAAATAAAAGAAAATTGCATAAATACCTCCGTTTACTATGAATTTTGCAATATTTGAGTTAAAATCTATCATATACTATCATAAACAATCATGCTGGATATTGCAATAGTTTGAAAGAATTTGAAAGTATTTAAAATAAAATATTGCAAAAGATTGCAATGTGTGATAAATTAAACTCAAGAAAGGAAAACAAAACATGGTACAAACAAACAATTCAATACCAGCAGGACGTCAGCAGAGGATCATGGATTTCTTATCTGTAAATGACAGCATCTCTATCAAGGAGGCAGCAGAGCTCTGCAATGTGTCAGAGGCGACAGCAAGAAGAGACCTGGATGATATGGCACTCACAGATCTTGTAGAGAGAACCCATGGAGGAGCGATTCTTCACCGGGGAACCGGCTTTGAGGCGATCCACTCCGAGAAACAGACCGTCATGATACCGGAAAAGAAGAAAATAGCCAAAGCAGCTGCTGAGCTGGTAAGGGATGGAGACAGTATCTTCCTTGATTCCGGAACAACCGCTTGTGTGCTGGCAGAGCAGTTGTCAACAGTGAAACGTCTGACTATCGTAACGAACAATCTGGACATTGCATATGCTGCAAAAATGGATCCGAGTTCCACGATGATCGTAACCGGTGGTTTCAGACGGGATGGCTACAATGTGCTGGTCGGAGATATAGGAGAAGAATTCATCAAAAAGCTGTACGTGGACATTGCCTTTCTGGGAGCCGATGCAGTCAATGTAGAGAAAGGAGTATTCAACTCAAACTTTCTGGAGATCGGAATCAAAAAGAGTATTCTGAACTGTGGAAAGAAGAGGGTCATGATCTCTGACTGCAGTAAATTTTCGAAGAAAGCACTTGCGAAGGTTTGTGACATCGAAGATTTTGACTGTATTATCACAGACGAAGGCATCGGGGAGGAAAAACGAAAAGTATTGGAAGAAAAGATACCACGGCTGATCGTGGTATAAGAAAGGAAGGTTATGAGCTGGTTAAAAGAAGTCATCGGAACAGAAAAGGCAATTATTGCCATGCTGCATATGCAGCCCATGCCCGGAGATCCTTATTTTGATAAAGCGAAAGGAATGAAATGGGTAATTGAAAAGGCAAGGGAGGATCTGGATGCCCTGCAGGAGGGTGGCGTAGATGCCATTATGTTTAGTAACGAATACAGTCTTCCTTACCTGACAGATGTTAAGAAGGAAACAGTAGCAGCCATGGCGAGAGTCATTGGTGAGCTTCAGCCGGAGATCAGGATTCCTTATGGAGTCAATGTGTTATGGGATCCGAAAGCATCCCTGGATCTGGCAGCCGCAACAGATGCGAAATTCATCAGAGAGATCTTTACCGGTGTTTATGCCAGTGATTTTGGAATCTGGGATACCAATTGTGGTGAGACCGTCAGACATCAGAGAGCTATCGGTGCAGAAAATGTAAAGCTGTTATTCAATATCGTACCGGAGGCAGCAGCCTATCTTGCAGCACGTGATATTAAGCAGATTGCCAAATCAACAGTATTTAACTGCAGACCGGATGCCCTCTGCGTATCAGGACTGACTGCAGGAAGCGCAACGGATGCGGGAATTCTGGATGAGGTAAAGAAGACGGTTCCGGATACGGTAGTGCTTGCTAATACTGGCTGCAGGATCGATACTATCGAAAAGCTTCTTCAGATTGCAGATGGTGCAGTGGTTGGAACAACGTTTAAATATGATGGTAAGTTCGAGAATCAGGTGGACCGTACACGTGTCAAGGCATTTATGGATGTGGTTAAAAAGACGAGAAGCTAGTAAGACAGAAGTGGAAGGAGAAATACATGATTTCAGGAGAAGAAATTTACAAGAGTGCATTACATACCTTTGCCAATGAAGCACATGCCGTAGCGGAGCTGGCAAATACAGTAGATAAGGACAACTATATTAAGGCAGTACAGATGATCGCAGAATGCAAGGGCAGGATCATCACAACCGGATGCGGTACATCAGGTGCCTGTGCAAAGAAGGTATCCCAGGTATTTAACTGTGTGGACAGGGCTTCCCAGTTTTTAAATCCTGCAGATGCACCCCATGGTGATTATGGTATGATCCGTGAAGGAGATATCATTATTATTATTTCCAAAGGCGGTAAGACAACAGAAATGATCAATCTGATCCCCGTTGCAAAGCTTCGCGGGGCGAAGATCATTACAGTAACAGAAAATCCGGATTCTCCGATCGCTAAAGAAAGCGACCTGAATCTGATCCTTCATACAGGACCGGAGGCATGTCCTTACCAGTGTCTTTCCACCACATCAGTTACAGCTGTATTTGCACTGTTTGATGCGATTTCCATTGGCTGTATGCTGTATAACGGTATTGACAAGGATTACTTCAAGGTAGTTCATCCTGCTGGCGGTGTCGGAGCTATGCTGGCTGCGGAGGCAGAGGCATGAAACTGATCGTTACGGAAAGCTATGAAGAAAGCAGCCGTGTGGCAGCAGATCTTTACAAAAATGTCATTGAGCATAAAAGAAATGCGCTGATAGGGCTCGCAACAGGAAGTACGCCGATTGGAATGTATGAATGTCTGGTCGATGACTATAAAAGGGGACTGATTGATTTTTCAGAGATCAGAACCGTAAACCTGGATGAATATGAAGGACTGGCAAGAGACCATGACCAGAGCTTTGGTTATTTCATGGATCAGCACTTTTTTTCAAAAGTGAACCTGAAGGAAGAAAATATCTTTCTGGTAGATGGTGCGGCGGATGCAGCGAAACAGGAAAAAAGATTCAATGATTTTCTGAAGGATAATAAGATCGATATTCAGATACTGGGAATCGGCAATAATGGACATATTGGATTTAATGAGCCGGACAGCTATTTTACGGCATCTGCACACAAGGTAGAACTGGCAGAGGAAACGATCAAGGCAAATGCAAGGTTCTTTGAAAAGGAATCAGACGTGCCAAGAAGTGCCATTACCATGGGTATGTATGGAATTGCTACCGCAGCGAAGGTAATACTGGTGGCAACCGGAGCAGCAAAAGCCCCGGCGATCAAGAAACTGTTGGAAAGTGATCATGTGGATCCGCAGCTTCCCTGCAGCATCCTTCATATCTGTGAGGATGCAACAGTGATTGTTGATAAGGATCTGTATGAACTGACGAAGTAGGCATAAAAGTATGGGAAGTTACGCATTTGGTTTTGATTTTGGAACGCTGTCCTGCAGAGGGATTGCCATTGATCTGGAAACCGGACAGGTGGCAGCGACAGCAGAAGAAAAATATGCACATGGTGTGATCAATGGGAAAATGTATCATGCAGATATTCCTCTGCAGAAGGACTGGAATCTGCAGGATCCCATGGACTGGCTGTTCTGTATCTGCCAGATCTCAAAAAGGATGCTGAAGGATGGTAATATCAGACCGGAAGAGGTAAAAAGCATAGGTACAGATTTTACGAGCTGTACGCTGCTTCCTGTAAAAAAGGATGGAACGCCTTTGTGTGAGCTGGCAGAGTTCCGGGATAAGCCAAATGCCTGGCCTAAGCTCTGGAAGCATCATGGGGCACAGAAATATGCAGAGGAAATTGAAGCGTATGCAAAGGAGCATACTACCTGGCTGAAGGATTATTTCGGCGGAGCGGTTTCCTCAGAATGGGTATTTCCAAAGCTTCTGCAGGTGCTCAGGGAGAATCCGGAAATATATGATGCAGCAGATTATTTTATGGAAGCTGTGGATTATATCGTAATGGCTCTGACCGGAAGGGTAACAAGGTGCAGTGCAGCACTGGGGGTTAACTGCTTCTGGGTAAAGGGGCAGGGATATCCTGATCCGGAGTTCCTTAAGGCTATTGATCCCGGTCTTACAGATGTTACAGAAACAAAGCTGGCAGGGGAGATCCTTACCGTAGGAGATCCTGCCGGACATCTTACAGAGGATATGGCTGCACGGATGGGGCTCACCACAGAGGCAGTAGTAGCAGCAGGACACAGTGACGGAGCAGTGGCAGGATGCGGCGCTGGTGTAACAGAAAGCGGAAGTATGATACTGGTAATGGGAACCAGTACCTGTCATCAGATGATGTACAAGGACTACCATGCATTTGAAGGGCTGTGCTCGATCGCTGCAGATGGTATGGTGCCTGGGCTCTATGGATATGAGTCAGGACAGCCTGCCACAGGAGATATTTTTCAGTGGTTTGCAGATACGGGGGTACCGGAAAGATATTACCGGGAAGCAGAAGAGAAAAAGCAAAGTATTTTACAGTACTTAGGTGAGCTTGCTGCTAAGATAGAACCGGGTACAACGGGGTTGGTAGCACTGGACTGGTTCAATGGAAACAGAAGTATCCTTTCCAATTATAATCTGTCCGGACTTATCGTAGGTCTTACACTGGATACCAGAACAGAAGAAATCTACCGTACACTGGTAGAGGCCAATATATTTGGTTCCAAAAGAATCCTGGATAATTACGAAGAGAATGGTGTTCCGATTTCCTATATCTATGCGGTAGGTGGGATCGCCAGAAAGAGCCCCTGGATCATGCAGATGTGTGCGGATGCTTTTGGAAAAGAAGTGATCGTGCCGCTTGTTGATAATGTACCGGCTCACGGGGCGGCGGTATGCGGGGCAGTAGCCCTTGGAAAAGAAGGAAAGGGAGAGGGCTTTGCTACCTTTAAGGAAGCGACAGAGGTCATGATCCCGAAGGACAGACAGGTTTATAGACCGGATGCAGAAAAGACGAAGGCTTATGCAAAGGTCTATGAAGCTTATAAGAAACTATATGATATGTTTGGCAAGGATGATTCTTTTATGAAGAATCTCCGGAAATGAGAGCAAAGGAGGAATGCTTATGAAAAAGAAACTGGTAGCACTGTCACTTACACTTGCCATGCTGACTTCAGTGGTTATGGGCTGCGGAGGAAGCAGCACAGAAACAGCATCAACAGAAAATGCGGCGACAGAAAATGCGGATGAGACAACGGCCTCTGGAGGTGGTTATACGATCGCCACAGTTGTAAAGGATATGTCAGATCCATGGGCTCTGCGTCATGAAGAGGGTGTAAAGGAATATGCGGCAGAAACAGGAAATAACTGTTATGCAAAGGGACCTGCAAAGACAGATTCGGCAGAACAGATCCAGGTGATCGAGCAGCTGATCTCTCAGGATATTGATGCCCTGTGCGTTGTCCCGATTGATCCGGAAGCATGTACACCTGTACTGCAGAAGGCAAGAGATAAGGGTATTGTAGTGATCACCCATGAAGCAGAAGGCTTTGAGGCATGTGATTATGATCTGGAAGCTTTCAATAATAAGGAATATGGCGAAGCCATGATGGATGAGCTTGCCAAGGCTATGAATTATGAAGGAAAATATGTGACCATGGTTGCGTTCCTTTCCTCTGTATCCCACAATGACTGGATGGATGCAGCAGTAGCACATCAGAAGGAAGCATATCCCAATATGGAGCTGATTCCTGAAGAAAGACTGGAATGCGAAGATAACATGAACATGGCTTACGAGAAGGCCAAGGAAATCATAAAGAAGTACCCGGATATCAAGGGCTTCCTTGGGGCTTCCAGCTATGATCCGCCCGGAGCAGCAAAGGCAATTGACGAGCTTGGCATGACAGGTCAGATCTTTGCAGTAGGAACCGGTGTGGCATCTGTATCAGGTCCTTATCTGGAATCCGGATCCAATCCCTGTGTTCTTTGCTGGGATCCTGCTCTTTCAGGAAAGGCTATGTGCCAGCTGGCAGTAATGGTGCTTAATGGAGAGAAGGATAAGATTCAGACCGGCCTTGATCTTGGTATCGATGGTTATAACAGTGTCAATGTAAATGGCACAGATATCAGCGGTAATGCGATCCTTGTTATTAATAAGGATAACATGTCTGAATACAAGTTCTAAAGAAGACAGTAAGAGAGAAACATATAATGCTTGCATATTCCAAAGGCGGGATACGCAAGCATTATATCTCTGAGAGAAAGGTATGGTACGCAAATGAGTGAAATCTTATTACAGGCGAAACAGATTTCGAAGCATTTCGGCGGAGTGACTGCTCTTGACAAGGTGGATCTGACCATAAAAAAGGGAGAAATCCATTGCTTGATGGGAGAAAACGGATGTGGTAAATCAACGCTGATCAAGATTATTTCCGGATTTTACAGGCCGGATGGGGGAAGTATTACATTTGAAGGAAAGGAATATGAGAGACTTTCCATTGCAGAGTCGATCGGACTGGGAATCCAGGTAATTTATCAGGATATGTCCATTTTCCCGAATCTGACGGTTGCAGAAAATATTGCGATCAACAATGAGCTTTACAATCACAGGAAACTTGTGAATTGGAAATCGGTAAAGAGCATTGCGAAAGAGGCACTGGATCATATTGGTATTGAACTGCCGCTGCAGGCTGTTGTTGGTGAGCTTTCTGTGGCGGATAAGCAGCTGATCGCCATCGCCAGAGCGATCCTGAACAATTCCAAGCTGATCATTATGGATGAACCTACCTCTGCATTGACAAGAAAGGAAGTTGACAAGCTGTTCAAGGTAATCAGACAGCTGCAGAAAGAAGGAATTTCCACACTGTTTGTCAGTCATAAACTGGATGAAGTATTTGAAATTGCAGATCAGTTTACTGTTTTCAGAAATGGAAAGCTTGTGGTAGCTGATTCGGCAAAGAATATCAATGATGAACAGTTTGTTTATTATATGACCGGAAGAAAGCTGGAGGAAGCAGCCTTCACACCGGAGAAGATCGACCATGACAGAGCAATCCTGAAGGTGGAAAACCTGGGTCTGACTAATGGCTTTGAAAAGATCAGCTTTGAGATCCATCCGGGTGAGATCCTTGGCATTACAGGACTTCTCGGATCCGGGCGTACAGAGCTTGCCAAGACACTGTTTGGACTTTACAGTGCTACGGAAGGCCATATTTATATTGATGGTACAGAGGTACGGATCAAAACACCAATGGATGCAATCCGGCATAAAATTGCCTATGTACCGGAAGACCGTCTGACGGAAGGGCTTTTCCTGACACAGTCGATCGAGAATAATATGATCGTATCCAATATTGACAGGCTCAGGACTGCAAAGAAAATGGTGGATTATGAGAAGGGGCATCAGGACAGTCTTTCCTGGGTGAAGAACCTTGGAATCAAGCTGAACGAGCTGAGTGACGGGATCCAGACGCTTTCCGGAGGAAACCAGCAGAAGGTTGTCCTTGGTAAATGGCTGGAGACAGAGCCCCGTGTACTGATCCTGAACGGACCGACCGTTGGTGTGGATATTGCAGCCAAATTTGATATACATGCTTATTTAAGAACACTTGCAGAAAAAATGAACCTTGCTATTCTTCTGATCTCTGATGATATATCAGAAGTGCTCAATAACTGCAACAGGATCCTGATCATCAAGAATGGACGGATCGTCAGTGAGCATGTCAATACAGAACTGGATCCGCACAAACTGCAGGAGCTGGTTACAGGCGGTAAGGAGGAAACAGCATGAAAGGCAGAAATCTACTGAAGAAAAATGAGTTTTATATAACGGTCATTATTATTGTGCTGGCCTGTATCATTCAGGTGATCAGTGGACAGTTTTTTACTTCCAACAACCTGGTGGATCTGCTGCGGAGCATGATCGTACCGGGGATGATGGCAGCAGGTCTGTTTATGGTCATCGTATCCGGAAACATCGATGTTTCTTTCCCGTATACAGCAATGCTCTGCATGTTTGCGGTAACAAAATGGTTTTCTGTTATTGATTATCAGGGACCGGTATTCCTGGCGTTTCTGATCGCAGGAGTGATCGGTATGGTTCTTGGACTCCTGAACGGCGTGCTTGCTGCATGGTTAAAGCTTCCGACCCTGATCATCACGCTTGGTACCTGTACGATCTTCCTTGGCATTACCCAGGGTGTTCTGCAGAGTAGTGTTATCTCTGTGCTGCCGGTACCCATGGCAAAGATGGTAACAACAAATCTGTTCAGTGTAGTAAACGGAGAGACAGGACTTGGAAGCTCCATGCCAGTCAGCATTCTGTTTCTTGTTGCGATTTATCTGATAGTCGGGTTTATTATGAAATATACGATGCTTGGACGTGGTATTTATGCAGTTGGCGGTGATCCTGTGGCAGCAGAAAGAGCAGGATTCAACGTAAGCTTTATCCGTATTTTTGTATTTACCTTTATGGGTGCCATCGGCGGGATCACAGGTATCACGCAGGTTACCGTTTCAGGAATGTGCCAGATCAATTTCTTTGATGGCTATGAAATGACTATTATCGCAGCGGTAGTGCTTGGCGGTGCCAATATTGCGGGTGGTTCCGGCTCGGTGATCGGAACGTTCCTCGGTGTGCTCCTGATGAAGATGATCTCAAATAACCTGATCCTGCTTGGAATCCCGACTAACTGGAGCAAGTTTATGACAGGTATCCTCATCATCGCAGGTGTAAGTATGTCAGCCTATAAGAGTGTGCTTGCAAAACGCAGGATTGCATCCAATATACTGGAAAACGGACATAAGGAGGAGGCATAACCATGGAAAAGAAAAAGACTTTTGACGTAAAGAGCCTTCTGAAGATCAGTTCCAACAATAAAAAACTGTTAGGAATGCTTATATTGGTTATCATTGTATTGTCGATCGCCACAGGCGGCAGCTTTGCTAAGATCGGTCAGTTTCAGCTGATTGCTTATCTGTTTCCTGAAATGGGTGTGCTTGCCCTTGGCATGATGCTCGCCATGGTCAGTGGAGGTATTGACCTGACAGTTATTGCAGTAGCCGATCTTGCCGGGATACTGAGCTGTCTTTTGATGAAGGCGATCATGCCGGCAGATGCTTCTATGCCGGTTCAGATCCTGGTACTGCTTGTGACACTGGCCTTTGCCCTTCTGATCGGGGCGGTCTGCGGATTGTTTACCGGAACCCTGATCGCAAGAGTTGGTGTTCCTGCCATGGTGGCAACCCTCGGCGCATCAGATATTATCCTTGGAATTGCAGTAGGTATTACGAATGGATCCTCCATTAAGGAGCTGCCGTCTATTTTATACAGGGTAGTCAATTTTGAATTGTTCGGGCTGATCCCGGGTACAACGATCGTATTTATTATCTGTGCTGCACTGGTAGCATTTCTTCTGAATAAGACCGCAACCGGATTCAAGATCTATATGATCGGATCCAATGCGACAGCTTCCGAATATTCCGGAAGTGATAACAAGAAGATCCTGACGCTTACCTATATGATCAGCGGCATGCTATCAGCAGTATCCGGTCTTCTGATGTGCGGGCATTTCAATTCAGCCCGTTCTGACTTTGGAAAGTCCTATCTGACACCGGCGATTCTGATCTGTGTACTGGCAGGCGTGAATCCTAACGGCGGTGTGGGTAAGGTCAGTGGAATTGTACTGGCAGTTATTATCCTGCAGTCTCTTTCTTCAGGATTTGCCATGTTCCCGTCCATTTCCGATTATTACAAGAACCTGATCTGGGGACTTGTACTGATTGGAATTATGATCATCAACGTAGTAACAGCAACAAGAAAGAAGAAATCATAAATTTGACAACATCTTAATTCCCCTTATTATATCAGTGTTTATTTTACACAGCAGGATCCCGGGCTTTCCTCCCGGGATTCTGTATGTTCTGGTGAATGGAAGGAATGCGGAGATTCGTGTTCTGGGAGATAAGGTGTACGAAACAAGAGTTTCCATCACGGAGCTTGCAGGGCAGCTTACGGAGGGTTTTATCAGGATACACAGAGGATGCCTTGTGGCTGTGAGGGTCATCCATGATATTACAGACAGAGTATATCTGAATAACGGGGAGACACTGGAATTTACAGAGCGCAGGAAAAAGGAGATCATACAGCAGTTTCACCGGCTGCAGAAGGATATGATCCGCTCCTTTAGTGACGGAAAAACGCCTGCCAGCAGGGAAGCCTACAACAGCTGTTATAGGAGCTTTGACCATATGCCCTTTGCCTTCACAGATATTGAGATGATCTTTGATGAGAAGAAGCATGCGGTTGACTGGATTTTCTGTTATGGAAATGAAGCACTGGCAAGGATCGAAAAGATGCCTCTTGATGAACTGATCGGCAGCTCCTTTGGCAGCCTGTTCAGCAACATGGATGTGAAATGGCTGAACGGCTATGAGAGAGCTACGCTGTATGGGGAGACACTGGAGCTTACCGATTACAGTCCGGAGATTGATACCTATCTGAAGGTGATCTGCTTCCCAACCTTCCCTGGACACTGCGGCTGTATTCTGTTTGATATCCATGAGATCGAATATATAAAGAGCAGTGATGAGGCAGAAAAGGCACTGCAGCTTTATGGTTTTACTTATCTTGGGAAACATTAATGAATAGCAGTTGCGTTGGTCAATAGTTGTGATGTAATATAAATATATAGATATTAAAATCACAACAGCTAAGATGATAAGGGAATGATCGGAATTGACTTTCTCTTGTTGTTTCCAAAAGAGAAAGTGAGGTTATGAAAAATATTGACCAACATAGAACAGCTGTCGAGGGAAACCGGAATAGCTATAAAACAGCTGAATAGACTCAATCGTGATAAATGGTATCATGGAACAACGTTAGAATCTTATAAAAATATATGTATGCAGGGTGTTTTGTATTCGTATAATATAGGTACACAGTTGGATTTTGGAACTGGTTTTTATCTGACGGAAAGTCTTGATGCAGCAAGTCGGTATATGGATCGATTGCCGGAATTAGATATATCAGGTAAATTAGTAGAAAGAAAAGAATGGTGTGTCATAGAATTTGAATTTAATCCATTTAAATTACTGTTTGAAACAGAAAATCAGTATAAATATTGTAACTTTCCTGTGCATGATGAAAAATTTGCAAAATTTGTATTTGAAAACAGACTGAAAAATGTGTACAATGAGAATCCACATGGATATGATATTATCTGGGGAGTAATGAGTGATAGTATTCCACCTGAAATTATTATGTCGTATCTGAATAATGAAATTACTTATGAAAATGCGATCAAAGCTTTACAAAAACCACAAAGTATGAAACAATTATATATAGGTAATCAGGCAATTTGTAATATGCTTCATATTTCTAATCTGGTAGAATTTAATAAAAAGGAGGAAAATTGAATATGGTAAAAGAAAAACGATATACAATTGAAAGTGAACTTACCAATGCACTGTTAAGATTTTCCTTTGGGAAATTGACGGTAGAAGAGGCAGAGGATAGAGCGAGAACTGCAGCAGCTAATTGGGATTCATCTAATGAAGCGTTGGCACATAAAGGTTTGAACTGGTATGCAAAGCAGATTGTAGCTAAGCTATAAACAAGCTATAAATGGGATCTATTCCATTGACAAATAAACAGGCATGGTGTAGCCTATAGACAGATGTCAGTCAGAAGACGGCATTCGAGTGAAGAATTCAATATTGTGAAATCTCTTATTCAGAGCAGTGGAGGTACATAGGACCTGAGAAGCTGCGGCAACCCCGAGATGGAAGGTGCCAACCTGAGCGAGTATCATCGAACAATAAGAGGATTTGATAATCGAACGTCGATCCGCTTATTTCCCGTAAATAAGCGGATTTTCTTTTGTCATGCATAGTACAGTAACTGGTCATATTTTTAGAAAAGGAGAACACAAATGGAGAAAAGATTATTTACTTCCGAATCCGTAACAGAAGGCCATCCCGACAAAGTCTGCGATGCCATTTCCGATGCGATCCTGGATGCCTGCATGGCCAAGGATCCCATGAGCCGCGTAGCCTGTGAGACAGCTACCTGTACTGGCTTTGTGCTGGTAACAGGAGAGATTACCACCAATGCATATGTGGATATTCAGAAGGTAGTACGTGATACCGTGAAGGAAATCGGCTACACCAAGTCAGAATATGGCTTTGATGGCAACACCTGTGCGGTTCTTGTGGCAATTGATGAGCAGTCCTCAGATATCGCCATGGGCGTTGACAAGGCACTGGAGGCCAAGGAGAACAAGATGTCTGATGAGGAGATCGAGGCAATCGGCGCCGGCGATCAGGGTATGATGTTTGGTTATGCAACCAACGAAACAGAGGAGTATATGCCTTATTCCATCGCCCTTGCACACAAGCTTGCAAAGCAGCTCACAGATGTCCGTAAGAATGGAACCCTGCCTTATCTGCGTCCCGATGGAAAGAGCCAGGTTTCTGTAGAATACGATGAGAATGGCAAGCCGATCCGTCTGGAAGCAGTTGTCCTTTCCACACAGCATGATCCTGATGTTACACAGGAGCAGATCCATGAAGATATCAAGAAGTATGTATTTGATCCCATCCTTCCCAAGGAGCTTCTGGATGAGAATACCAAATACTTCATCAACCCGACAGGACGTTTCGTAATCGGCGGACCTCACGGAGATGCAGGTCTTACAGGACGTAAGATCATCGTAGATACCTATGGCGGATATGCACGTCACGGCGGCGGTGCTTTCTCTGGTAAGGACTGCACCAAGGTAGACCGTTCTGCAGCTTATGCAGCACGTTATGTAGCAAAGAATATCGTAGCAGCAGGACTGGCTGATCAGTGTGAGATCCAGCTTTCCTATGCGATTGGCGTTGCACAGCCCACCTCTGTCAGAGTAGATACCTTCGGAACTGGCAAGGTTTCTGATGAGAAGCTGGTTGAGATCGTAAGAGAGAACTTCGATCTTCGTCCTGCAGGGATCATCAGGATGCTTGACCTGCGCCGTCCGATCTATAAGCAGACAGCAGCTTATGGTCACTTTGGACGTAACGACCTTGATCTTCCCTGGGAGAAGCTTGACAAGGCAGATGCTCTGAAGAAATATTTATAAAAACCGGCACCAACACGAAAAAATGAGGGAAAGGCTGTCATGCAGCCGGAAAGGGAAGAGAATGTCACGATATGTAAAAGATATGCCGTTAAACAAGGATCCTAAATTTGTCAGCTTTATGATGAACGATTATCTGGCAAAGAACAGGTTCACACTCTTTGATTATAAGGGAGAGCAGGTATACCGTGCCGGAGATGCCATGCTGGAGGGCTTCAAATATCTGAAATGGTCATTTGAGGACGGAAATTTCCATATAGAAGCATGGATGAAGAGCATGGGAAAAGAAATGGGTCTTGACGGATTCGTTGGCTGTCTGCAGAAGAAGCCTTATAAGGAGAGCCTTGAGCAGCTCTATACCCTGTTAGAGCAGGATGTTGAGATTCCTGAGGGTGCAGAAGGTGCAGATGGTTCTGTAACAGTAGCAGTCAATACGGTAGATAATGCCGGAGCAGCCAAAATTGCACTTGTGTTTGGTATTCTCAGTATTGTGACAGCACTTCTGATTCCGCTTGCCGGCATTCTGTTTGGATGTCTTGGCGTGAACCGTGCCAGACTTGGTTCAGGTTCAAGCATGGCAAAGCAGGCCAATATCGGAAAGGTGCTCAGTGTCATCGGTGTTGTTATTGCCCTGATAAACTGGCTTCTTGCAATTCTGCTTTAAACCGGAACAGATACTTTAAAAGAATATCTTTTTTTGCTAGAATAAAAGAGTATCATGATCATAGTGATCATGGTACTCTTTTTCAACGAATGAAAATAAAAGGAAACAGATATGGCATTTACGCATCTTCATGTACATACAGAATACAGTCTTCTGGACGGTTCCAACAAAATAAAGGAATATGTCAGGCGTGTTAAGGAGCTTGGCATGGACAGTGCAGCGATCACAGACCATGGCGTTATGTATGGGGTGATCGATTTTTATAAAGCATGCAGGGCAGAGGGGATCAGGCCGATCCTTGGCTGTGAGGTCTATGTGGCACCCAATTCCCGTTTTGATAAGGAGCTGACTGGAGGGGATGACAGATATTATCATCTGGTGCTCCTTGCAGAAAACAATACCGGCTATAATAATCTGACCAGGATCGTAAGCCGTGGATTTACCGAGGGGTATTACTATAAGCCCAGGGTAGATATGGAGCTGCTACAGGAATTCCATGAGGGCATTATAGCCCTTTCTGCCTGTCTGGCAGGAGAGGTACAGCGCTATATCACCAAAGGGCTTTATGATGAGGCAAAGAAGACGGCACTGAAGTATCAGGCATGCTTTGGCAAGGGCAATTATTTTCTGGAGCTGCAGGATCACGGACTGCCGGAGCAGAAGATGGTCAATACGGCGCTGCTGCAGATGAGTAAGGAGCTGGATATTCCGCTGGTAGCGACCAATGATGTGCATTATACCTATAAGGAGGATGTAAAGCCACACGATATCCTGCTTTGCCTCCAGACCGGCAAGAAGCTGGCAGATGAAGACAGAATGCGTTACGTGGGCGGTCAGTACTATGTGAAGAGTGAAGAGGAGATGAAGGCTCTTTTCCCTTATGCATGGGAAGCCGTGGAGAATACCCAGAGGGTTGCGGACAGATGTAACGTGGAGATCGAGTTTGGCGTGACCAAGCTGCCTCATTTTGAAGTGCCGGAGGGATATGATTCCTGGACTTATCTAAACAAGCTCTGTACAGACGGACTGAAGGAGCGTTATGGGGATGAGAATGCACCAGCCGGGAAAACGGGACAGACCTTAAGAGAACGCCTTGATTATGAGCTTTCTGTTATCAAGACTATGGGGTACGTGGATTATTTCCTGATCGTGTGGGATTTTATCAATTATGCCAAGTCCAATCAGATCATGGTGGGACCGGGGCGTGGTTCTGCGGCGGGAAGTATTGTTTCCTATACGCTGAAGATCACGGATATTGACCCGATCAAGTATAATCTGCTGTTTGAACGCTTCCTGAACCCGGAGCGTGTGTCCATGCCCGATATTGATATTGATTTCTGCTTCGAAAGAAGACAGGAGGTTATTGACTATGTCAGCCGAAAATATGGCAAGGAAAAGGTGGTCCAGATCGTAACCTTCGGTACACTGGCGGCAAAGGGTGTGATCCGTGATGTGGGAAGAGTGATGGATCTTCCTTATAATTATGTAGACAGTCTTGCCAAGATGATCCCGCAGGAGCTGAATATCACCATTGATAAGGCGCTGCAGATGAATCCGGAGCTGCGGGGACTGTATGAGAGTGATCCCAAGGTGAAGGAACTGATCGATATGAGCAAACGTCTTGAGGGTCTGCCAAGGCACACATCCATGCATGCAGCCGGTGTCGTGATCTGTTCCAGACCCGCAGAGGAGCTGGTACCGCTTTCGAGAGGTGCCGATGGTTCGATCACGACCCAGTTTACCATGACGACCATTGAAGAGCTGGGGCTTCTGAAAATGGATTTTCTGGGACTCCGTACCCTGACTGTGATCCGGGATGCGGTAGCCCTTGTGAAGAAGAGTAAGGGCGTTTCTGTTAATATCGATCAGATCGATTATGATGATAAAAAGGTGTTTGCATCCCTTTCCACGGGAAAGACGGACGGTGTGTTCCAGCTGGAAAGCGGGGGCATGAAAAACTTCATGAAGGAGCTGAAACCGGAGAACCTGGAGGATGTGATCGCAGGAATTTCCCTGTACCGTCCGGGTCCCATGGACTTTATTCCAAAGTACATCAAAGGTAAAAACAGTGAAGGATCTATCGTGTACAGCTGTCCGCAGCTTAAGCCGATCCTGGCACCGACCTATGGCTGTATCGTATATCAGGAGCAGGTTATGCAGATCGTGAGGGATCTTGGGGGCTATACCCTTGGACGAAGCGATTTGGTGCGGCGTGCCATGAGTAAGAAGAAACAGGCGGTCATGGAAAAGGAGCGTGCTAACTTCATTTACGGAAATGAAGAGGAGGGTGTGCCCGGCTGTGTGGCAAAGGGTATTTCAGAGCAGGTAGCTTCCGGAATCTATGATGACATGATGGATTTCGCCAAATATGCATTTAATAAGTCCCATGCGGCCTGTTATGCGGTGGTTGCCTATCAGACAGCTTACCTGAAATATTACTATCCGGTAGAATTTATGGCGGCGCTTATGACTTCTGTGATTGATAATCCCGGAAAGGTGGCAGAATATATTATGGTGTGCCGCAGTATGGGGATCAGCATCCTGCCGCCTGACATCAATCAGGGAGAAAGCGGCTTTTCTGTAAAGGACAGATCCATCCGCTATGCACTGACAGCAATCAAGAGCGTGGGACGGCCTGTGATCGAAGCTGTTGTGAAGGAGCGGAATGAGCACGGTGAATTCCTGAATCTGAAGGATTTTATCAGCCGTATGTCCGATAAGGAGATCAACAAAAAGGCGATTGAGAACTTTATCAAGGCCGGGGCTTTTGACAGTCTGCCCGGTACCAGAAAACAATTTATGGTAGCTTACGGGAAGATCATGGATCATATCGTGAAGGACCGTAAGAACAATATGGCAGGACAGATGAGTCTTTTTGACCTGGTTTCCACAGAAGAAAAGGAGGAGTTTGATATCCGCCTTCCTGATGTTGGGGAGTATCCAAAGGAGATGCTCCTTGCCTTTGAAAAGGAGGTGCTTGGTGTCTATGTCAGCGGGCATCCGCTTGAAGAACAGGAGGAGCTCTGGAAAAAAGGGATCACCAATACCACAGCAGACTTTGTACTGAATGAGGAAACGGGTATTCCGATAGTGAAGGATGGCGCCAGTGCCACGATCGGCGGCCTGATCGCAGATAGAAAGATCAAGTATACAAAGAATGACAAGATCATGGCATTTCTGCAGATCGAGGATCTGCTTGGCAGCGTGGAGGTCATTGTTTTTCCAAGAGACTATGAAAAATACAACAGCAGGCTTGTAGAAGATGGTAAGGTCTTTATTAAAGGCCGTGTATCTCTTGAGGAGGACCGGGATGGCAAGCTGATCTGTGAAAGGATCACTTCCTTTGATGAAATCCCAAAGAAGCTATGGATCCGATTCCCCACTATGGAGGCATATGAAGCAGGGATCGAGGATCTTTTAAGGGATATCTCGGAGTCAGAAGGGAATGACAGTGTTGTTCTTTATATAGAAGATAAAAAGCAGATGAAAAAACTGCCTCCGGGAAGAAACGTAAATGCAGATGAGGCTCTTTATGATGCCTTATGTAAAAAGTATGGAAAAGATAACATAAAAATAGCATGGGACGTGAAAAAAGATTGAAATAGGCAGAAAAAAGGGTTAAAATAACCTCAAATCAGAGAGGAATCTGAAGATACGGAAAGGATTGGGAGCATATGGCAAAGGAAATTAAGACCATTGGTGTTCTGACCAGCGGCGGTGATGCCCCGGGTATGAATGCGGCAATCCGTGCAGTTGTCAGAAAAGCAATTGCAAACGGTGTTAAGGTTAAGGGAATCAAGAAGGGCTATAAGGGCCTGTTAAATGAAGAGATCATTGATATGGAAAAGAAGGATGTTTCCGATACCATTGAGCGTGGTGGAACGATCCTTGGAACAGCAAGATGTCCGGAGTTCAAGACAGAGGAAACCCAGCTGAAGGCAGCAGAGATCTGCCAGAAGCATGGAATTGACGGTCTGGTTGTCATTGGCGGTGATGGTTCTTACAGAGGAGCACAGGCACTGGCAAGACATGGGATCAATACTATCGGACTTCCGGGAACTATCGACCTGGATATTGCCTGTACAGAATATACGATCGGATTTGATACAGCGATCAACACGGCCATGCAGGCAATCGATAAGATCAGGGACACCTCTTCCTCCCATGAAAGATGCAGTATTATTGAAGTAATGGGCAGAAATGCAGGATATATTGCATTGTGGTGCGGTGTTGCCAATGGAGCGGAGGATATTCTGCTTCCTGAGAAATATGACTTTAACGAACAGAATATCATTAATAATATTATCAATAACAGAAAGCGTGGGAAGACCCATCACATTATCATCAATGCGGAGGGTATCGGACATTCTACATCCATGGCGAGAAGGATTGAAGCAGCAACAGGAATCGAGACAAGAGCTACGATTCTTGGCTATATGCAGCGTGGAGGAAGTCCTACCTGTAAGGATCGTTTCTATGCCTCTATTATGGGAGCGTATGCAGCTGATATTATCTGCGAGGGAAAGAGCAATCGTGTAGTTGGCTATCAGCATGGTGAGTTTGTTGATTTTGATATTGAGGATGCGCTGGCTATGCAGAAGACGATCCCGGAATATCAGTATCAGGTCAGCAGGATCCTGTCCCTGTAAGACGGATATAGTAGATAATCTGACACAACGCAATGAGGCGGAGTTTTTACTCCGCCTTTTTCTACAGGAGGATTATATGATTTCCAGTACAGCAAACAGCCGGGTGAAGCATGTAGTACAGCTTCGTGAAAAGGGCAGAGAGCGAAAAAAGGAAGGTGTTTTTCTGGCAGAGGGTATCAGAATGTTTCAGGAAACACCAGTCAGCAGGATCAGGGAATTATATATGGAAGAAACACTGGCAGAACGGCCGCAGACAGAAGATTTTTCTGAAAAAATCGAAGCCTGCAGACAGGCAGGTATTTTCGTCGAAACAGTCAGCAGTGAGGTCATGAAAAAGATGGCGGATACCATGTCACCACAGGGAGTACTGGTGGTGGCAGAGATGTTTGCTTATCAGCCGGAAGAGCTGATCCGGGAGGCAGTAAAGAGAAGGGAACAAGAAGGAAGGGATCCTTTGTTCCTGCTTCTTGAGGATGTGCAGGATCCAGGGAACCTTGGAACGATGATCCGTACAGCAGAAGGAGCCGGGGCAGACGGGATTTTTATGACAGAAGGGTGCGTGGATGTATATAATCCCAAAACCATCCGTTCAACAATGGGATCACTGTACCGGATGCCCTTTGTATGCGGAGCATCTCTTCTGGAGGTGACAGCTCTTCTGAAAAGGGAGAAGATCACTACCTATGCAGCCCACCTGAAGGGCGAGAAATTTTTCCATGAAGTAGATTACCATGGAGGCAGTGCCTTCCTGATTGGAAATGAGGGAAATGGACTGCGGGAGGAAACAGCGGATCTGGCGGATACCTATCTGAAGATCCCCATGGAGGGGAAGCTGGAGTCATTAAATGCGGCTATGGCAGCAGGACTTCTGATGTATCAGAGCCGGTATGGAGGAGCAGACAGTGCATGGCACTGAAAATGATAAAAAGGAGGAACTTGGGTGAAAATTGGATTTATTGGACTTGGTAATATGGCAAAGGCCATGATCGGTGGTATGCTTTCCAAAGAGATCGTCAGAAAAGAGGATATCATCGGATCAGCAAAAACGGAGCATACACTGGATCAGGTGAACCAGATGTATGGAATCATGACAACATCAGATAATCAGCTTGTAGCAAAAGAAGCGGATATCCTTTTCCTTGCCATCAAGCCGCAGTTTTTCGGGGAGGTGCTTCCTGAGATCAGGGGAGTCCTTCGGAAGGAGGCTCTGATCGTCAGCATTGCAGCGGGCAAGACCATTGCAGATATCGAAGGACTGCTGTCTGCGGATATCAAGCTGGTACGCTGTATGCCAAATACCCCGGCTCTTGTCGGAGAAGGCTGTACCGGCGCCTGCCGGAACGGGCATGTCAGCGATGAAGAGATGGAAGTCTGCATGAAGCTGCTTAGAAGCTTCGGAGTAGCTGAAGAAGTGCCGGAGCGGCTGATCAATGCAGTGGCCGGAGTCAGTGGATGCTCACCTGCATATGTATTCCAGTTCCTTGAGGCACTGGCAGACGGAGCAGTGCTTGCAGGTATGCCAAGAAAGCAGGCATATACCTTTGCTGCGCAGGCGGTTCTTGGCAGTGCAAAGCTGATGCTGGAGACCGGAAAGCACCCGGGCGAACTGAAGGATATGGTAACCTCCCCTGCCGGAACGACCATTGAAGGCGTCCGGGTTCTGGAGGAGAAGGGCTTTCGCGGTGCAGTGATCGATGCCGTAAAAGCATCTGTTGAAAAATCTGAAAATATGTAATTTTTATGTAACAAAATTACTAAAAAACGGTAATTTTGTCGACTAAAAAATCTGTGTTTTCTCGGGAAACTTGACAAGATTAGGTCAATTTGCTATGATTGTTCGCATATTTATCGTAATAAAAATGTAATAAATTACCAAATAGACGATGGAAGAACAATCAGTATCGATCGTATCACGGAGGTATCCTAATGATACAGAGAAAACAGCTGTATTTTTTGTGTGCGGCAGTAGTGCTTTTCCTGACCTGCTTTTTCCTTGTATCCATGAGATCACAAGCGGCGGAGAAGAAGGAGGAGTATGAGTTTCCCGTATCAGGTGTGGCAGAGGTGCTGGATCCCAGTGCACTTAGCAATGATGCACCTGTAGAGGAAGAGAAAGAACTGAACATAAACCAGAAGTTTGAAAATGAAAAGGCACGAATGGAGAAGGAGCTGGCTATGGCAAATGTCCAGAATGCCCTGAACATCCGTGCAGAGGCTGACGAAAAGTCCGAGAAGGTAGGTTACCTTTATAAGGACTGTGGCGGTACTATCCTTGAAAGAAAGGATGGATGGACCAGGATCAAATCAGGCAATGTGATCGGCTGGGCCAAGGACGAATATCTTCTGTTTGGGGAAGAGGCCAAGGCTATGGCTGAGGATGTTGGAAACTGGATCGTTACCCTGGATGTTTCGGCGGTAAGAGTCCGCAAGGAGCCAAGCATGGATGCTGAGATCTACGGTCTGCTTGCCTATGATGATTCTGTGGAATTTATTGACGAAGTGAATAACAGCTGGATCAGTGTAGATTATAATGATGAAGTGGGATACGTCAATACCGATTTTATCAATGTGAAATTCCATATTGATGAAGGAGAAACCATGGAGGTCATCAAGGTCAGGGAGCAGGAGGAAGCAGAGCGGAAGCGTAAGGCAAACCGTGGTGCTGTATCGGCAGATGCGGATGAGGTCCGGCTTCTTGGGGCATTGATCTACTGTGAGGCAGGAAATCAGCCTTATGAAGGAAAGCTTGGCGTAGGTGCGGTTGTTATGAACCGTGTCAGAAGCGGTGCCTATCCCAATACCATTCATGCCGTTATTTATGCGTCTGGTCAGTTTACACCTGCCATGACAGGCAAGGTGGCGAGAGCCTATGAAGGAAATGTACCGGAGTCATGTCTTCAGGCAGCCCAGGCTGCTATTAACGGGGAAACGACTATCGGGGATGCAACGCATTTCCGCCGGGCGGGCAAGCGTGAGGGTTATGTGATCGGAGATCATGTTTTCTGGTAGAGAAGGAGGAGCCTATGAGTGAGGTAACAATCTGGCTTGCAGTTCTTGTTGTATGTGTGGGAATTGAGATTGCAACCATGGGGCTGACGACTATATGGTTTGCAGGGGGAGCACTTGTGAGTGCCATACTGGCGGCTCTGAATGCACCGCTATGGCTTCAGATCGTGGCATTCTTTGTGGTATCATTGATCCTGCTTTATTTGACAAGACCTGTTGCAGTGAAGTATTTTAATAAGGACAGAGTAAAGACCAATGTTGAGAGCCTGATCGGCAGACAGGCCATTGTGATCAGCGAGATTGATAATCTGCAGGGGATCGGACAGGTTACTGTGGGTGGTCAGGAATGGAGCGCAAGGAGTGTGAAGGATGATGTACAGCTGCCTGTAGGGAGTGTTGTGGTTGTCCGGTCCGTGAGCGGTGTGAAGCTGATCGTGGAGGAGAAGGATCTCTCAGCGGAGAATAAACAGTAAATAGGGCGTCAGATAGTTCTGACAGAGAAAGAAGAGGTTTTTTTATGGGAGTTGTAGTGCTTGTATTATTGATACTTATCGTACTGATCCTGGCATCCTGCGTAAAGATCGTACCGCAGGCATATGCTTATGTAGTAGAGAGACTGGGCGCTTATCAGGGAACCTGGTCTGTTGGTCTTCATATTAAAATGCCATTGATCGACAGAGTGGCGAAGAAGATCAATCTGAAGGAACAGGTAGTGGATTTTGCACCGCAGCCTGTTATTACCAAGGATAATGTAACCATGAGGATTGATACTGTTGTATTTTTCCAGATTACGGATCCGAAGCTGTTTGCCTATGGAGTGGAGAACCCGATCATGGCGATCGAGAACCTGACAGCAACAACCCTTCGTAATATCATCGGAGATCTGGAGCTGGATCAGACACTGACATCAAGAGAGACTATTAATACCAAGATGAGGGCAAGCCTTGATGAGGCCACAGATCCATGGGGCATCAAGGTGAACCGTGTAGAACTTAAGAATATCATTCCGCCGGCAGAGATCCAGAACGCCATGGAAAGACAGATGAAGGCAGAACGTGAGCGAAGAGAAGCAGTAACACGTGCAGAGGGTGAAAAGAAAGCAAGCGTTACTGTAGCAGAGGGTAAGAAGGAAGCAGCGATTCTGGAAGCGCAGGCAGAGAAGCAGTCAGCAATCCTCCGTGCAGAGGCACAGAAGGAAAAGATGATCCGTGAGGCAGAGGGTGAAGCGGAAGCGATCCTGAAGGTACAGCAGGCAACGGCAGATGGTATCCGTATGATCCGTGAAGCCGGTGCGGATGAAGCAGTACTCCGCATTAAGAGTCTGGAAGCGTTTGAAAGGGCTGCAGACGGTAAGGCGACCAAGATCATTATCCCCTCTGAGATCCAGGGAATTGCAGGACTTGCAGCATCCGTGAAAGAGCTTGTTTCTGACAAATAAAAGCAGACAGAACGAAAGAACAGAGGACAGCAGTATGGCAAACGTAGATTTAAAGGGAAGAAATTTTTTGAAGCTGCTTGATTTTACACAGGAAGAGATCCTGTATCTCATCGATCTGGCAGCAGATCTGAAGAAGAAAAAGAAGGATGGTGTGCTGACACAGGATATGCACCGTGGCAAGAACGTAGCACTGATCTTTGAGAAGACCAGTACCAGAACCAGATGCTCCTTTGAAGTGGCAGCCCATGATCTTGGAATGGGGACCACATATCTGGATCCGTCAGGCTCCCAGATCGGGAAAAAGGAGAGCATTGCAGATACAGCAAGAGTCCTTGGCAGAATGTATGATGGTATCGAGTACCGTGGCTACGGACAGGATATTGTAGAGGAGCTGGCAAAGTATGCAGGGGTTCCTGTATGGAACGGTCTGACCAATGAATTTCATCCGACCCAGATGCTTGCAGATGTGCTGACCATCTGTGAGAAGCTTGGCAGGATCAAAGGCGTGAAGCTGACCTATATGGGAGATGCCCGTTACAATATGGGAAATTCCCTGATGGTTGTCTGCGCAAAGCTTGGCATGCATTTCACTGCATGTACCACGAAGAAATATTTTCCGGATGCAGAGCTTGTAAAGACCTGTGAAGCACTGGCAAAGGAGAGCAGCGGTTCCATTACCCTGACAGAGGATGTGGAAGCAGGCACAAAGGGCGCTGATGTTATTTATACGGATGTATGGGTATCCATGGGTGAGCCTGATGCTGTCTGGACAGAGAGGATCAGGGAGCTTACTCCTTATCAGGTTAATAAAGGGGTGATGGAGAATGCAGGAAGCCAGGCAATCTTCATGCACTGTCTCCCGGCATTCCATGATCTGAAGACGAAGATCGGTAAGGAAATGGGAGAGAAGTTCGGCATTACCGAAATGGAAGTAACAGACGAAGTATTTGAGTCAGGACAGTCAGTGGTATTTGATGAGGCGGAGAACCGCATGCATACGATCAAGGCTGTTATGGCAGCAACACTGTAAGGACAGGGAAAACAGATGACATCCTCAAGAAAAACAGAGGTATTACAGCTTCTTCGCAACAGCGGGGATTATGTTTCCGGACAGCAGATCTGTGAGACACTTGGTATTTCCAGAACTGCAGTATGGAAGATCATGAACCAGCTTAAGGAAGAGGGATATGAAATAGAAGCAGGACAGAATAAGGGGTATCGCTTAAACGGTACCCCTGATGTGTTGTCTCTTGCAGAATTACAAAGCAGGGTCAAAACCAGAATGGCGGGAAAGGAACTGCTTTATTTTGACGTTATTGATTCCACTAATCTGGAGGCGAAAAGGCGGGCTGAGGAGGGTGCACCTGAGGGACTTCTGATCGTGGCTGACAAGCAGGTGGCCGGCAGGGGAAGAAGAGGCAGAAGCTGGGAATCTCCGGCAGGTGCCAATATTTTCATGACGCTGCTGCTCAGACCCTCCTATTCAGCTGACTGTGTATCTATGGTAACGCTTGTGATGGCACTGAGCGTTGCACAGGCGATCGAAGAGGTTTCAAAGCTGCCTGTCAGGATCAAGTGGCCCAATGATATTGTAGTGAATAAAAAGAAGGTCGTGGGGATTCTGACAGAGCTGACGATGGAAGCAGATTATGTCCAGTATATGGTCAGCGGTGTGGGAATCAATGTGAATCAGACCTCTTTCCCGGAGGAGATCAGTGCTACAGCAAGTTCCCTGTATCTGGAAAAGGGACAGAAGGTGAACCGGGCGCTTCTGGTGCAGAAGTCCATGGAGCATTTTGATGAAAATTATGAAATTTTCTGCAGGACAGATGATATGACGGGACTGATAGGGGCCTACAATACCCTTCTTGTGAATAAGGAAGTGACAGTCAGGGTGCTGGATCCTAGAGGAGAGTATGAGGGCATTGCCCATGGTATCAATGAAAAGGGAGAGCTGATCGTAGAGAAGGAAGATGGCAGCGTGGAAAATGTCTACGCAGGAGAAGTATCAGTCAGAGGGATTTATGGCTATGTCTGAAGAAGGAAGAATGGTGCTCTGTGGCGCCAATGCATACGATAAGAAATATTATTTCAATGAAAAATTTAACGGGATTCCGGAATCCATCAAGAATGAGCTGCACATTATCTGCGTACTGTTCACGGAAGAGGTGGGCGGCATTTTTACCATAGAATTTGAGGAGGATGGAAGCGTATCCATGCGGACAGAGTACAGCGATGAGGATTTTCTGTATGATGAGATCGCCAGCGGACTTCTGGTGGGTGAGATCCGGAGGAAGAGGACAGAGCTTTTTGAATCCTTAAGCCTGTATTACCGGGTGTTTATCCTGCATGAGGATATGGGAGAGCTGTTTACGGAGGAATAAAAAATGCTGTTAGTAGTTGATGTAGGGAATACTAATATCACCTTTGGTGTGTATGATAAGAAAGAGCTTGTGACAACATTCAGGATGATGAGCAAACAGCCAAGAACCTCAGATGAGTATGGCATCAGCCTTCGGGAGCTGCTCCGTCTGAATCATATTGAAAAGAAGGATATCGAAGGAACGATCATTGCCAGCGTGGTGCCGGGCGTGATGCATTCCCTGACAGGTGCACTTGTCAGATATATCGGGACAACACCTGTCATTGTGGGACCTGGTGTGAAGACAGGAATCAGGATCACCTCTGATAATCCAAGAGAGATCGGACCTGACCGTATCGTGGATGTGGTAGCAGCCTATGAGCTGTATGGGGGACCGGTGCTGGTTCTTGATTTTGGTACGGCAACCACATACGATCTTGTAACAGAGGATGGATGCTTCGGGGTTGGTATTACAGCACCCGGCATCAGGATCTCAGCCAAGGCACTGTGGGAGGATACTGCTAAGCTTCCGGAGATCGAGATCAAAAAGCCGGATTCCATTCTGGCAAAGGAAACGATCACCAGTATGCAGGCTGGTCTTGTTTATGGACAGATCGGCCAGACAGAATATATCATCAGACAGGTGATGAAGGAAACAGGCTATGAAAATCTGAAGGTTGTGGCAACCGGTGGCCTTGGAAGGATCATTGCGGATGCAACTGACATGATCCAGATCTATGACAGAAATCTGACACTGGAAGGACTTCGTATCATTTACGAAAAAAATACAGGAAGGAAATCATAAGATGGAACTCAGCGGGCTGAAGATCGGACAGGTAACTCTCGAAAATCCTTTGATACTCGCTCCGATGGCAGGTGTGACAGACCTGCCTTTTCGTTTACTGTGCCGGGAAAAGGGAGCAGGACTTGTCTGCATGGAAATGGTCAGTGCCAAGGCCATTTATTATCATAATAAAAATACAGAGGATCTTCTGAAGATCCACGAAAAGGAAAGACCGGCATCCCTACAGCTTTTTGGATCTGATCCGAAGATCATCAGTGAGATGGCGAGGAGGATCGAAGACAGACCATTTGCCATTCTGGATTTCAACATGGGCTGTCCGGTTCCAAAGGTCGTGAACAACGGGGAAGGGTCAGCACTGATGAAAAATCCGGTTCTGGCAGCAGAGATCCTTTCTTCCCTGGTAAAGGCAGTGCAGAAGCCGGTAACGGTGAAGATCAGAAAGGGCTTTGATGAAGCACATGTGAATGCTGTGGAGATGGCGAGGATTGCAGAGGACTGCGGTGTGGCGGCAATTGCGGTTCATGGCAGGACAAGGGAGCAGTATTATTCCGGCAGTGCAGACTGGGATATCATCCGTCAGGTGAAGGAGGCAGTGTCTATCCCTGTGATCGGAAACGGGGATGTAGTGGATGGACCTTCCGCAAAAAGGCTTGTAGAAGAAACCGGATGTGACGGTATCATGATCGGCCGTGGTGCCAGAGGAAACCCGTGGATCTTTGGAGAGATCGAAGAATACCTGAAAACAGGAGAAATGCCTGACAGACCATCTGGAAAAGAGGTCTGCGATATGATCCTGAGACATATGGAGCTGGCACTTTCTGTGAAGGGAGAGTATACGGCAGTCAGGGAGATGCGGAAGCATATCGCCTGGTATACGGCAGGCTACCCGGATTCTTCCATGCTGCGCAGAAGGGTTAATGAGATTGAGGACTATCAGGAGCTGCAGGAAGAGGTAATCCGGGTTTTTGACAGGGACAGATGAAAAGATTCCTGCCAGGGAAATGCATAAAGAACCAGACAGGCACATATGCTTTCTTATGGAAAAGGAAAGCAGAACAGTTTATTATGTAACAACAGGCAAAGAAACGATTTCAGAGCGGAAAAGCCTTCCTGTTTATCACTGTGACAGGACACTGCCTTATCCGGGTGGTGAGATCCATATTTTTTTCAGCACTCTTCCAGACGGTCTGGAAGAAGAATTCAAAAAGAAAAGGAAAAGAAAGAAACGGGAGCAACAGCTGCTGGAAGCGATGGAACGGGCCTTGGAGCTGACGGATGAAAGTGTGGAAATCCTTTTTTCGGACAATCTGTGCAGGATTTTTAACAGAGAGCAGAGTGTGTCTGACGAACTGTATGCCGCGTGGCTTTTTCAGAAGCTGAAGGGAAGGACAGCTCCCTATTTCAGTCTGGAGCTGCCGGGGGAATACGGGTTTCTGATGAGAGAAAAGGTACTCTTTCTGCTGCAGCCCTATCTGAAACGCATTAACCGGATCACCTTTATTAAGCGCCGGTCCGTGGCAGAAGAAGCAATCATTCCGGGGATGGGAACTGGGATGGTGGATGAACTGGCAGATTACTTTTATGGGGAGTATGGGATCCTCTCAGGACAGGCGGAGGAACCGGAGGCGGGGAGCTTTTATCTGAAGCTTTCAAATGATGCGCAAATGCTGAATTTTCTTGACACTACGGTGAAAAGTGGTTATAATACGAAAGTTGATTAAGACGTTTTGTCTTTATTTTTATAACAAAGTATGCAGGATGAGCTGCCGGGGGCAGGCTTTCTGTATGGATGGAAGGGCGAATAGGAATGGAAGAGAAGAAGAACATACTTACTTATGAAGGACTTCGCAAATATGAAGACGAGCTCCATGATCTGAAGGTCATTAAGAGAAAAGAAGTAGCGCAGAAGATCAAGGAAGCAAGAGAGCAGGGTGACCTTTCTGAAAATGCTGAATATGATGCTGCAAAGGATGAGCAGAGAGATATTGAAGCAAGAATCGAAGAACTGGAAAAAATCTTAAAGAACGCAGAAGTCGTTGTTGAAGATGAGGTTGACCTCGACAAGATCAGCATCGGCTGCCGTGTTAAGATTCTGGATATGGAATATAATGAGGAGCTGGATTACAAGATCGTTGGTTCCACAGAGGCAAACAGCTTAAAGGGTAAGATCTCCAATGAGTCTCCTGTCGGCAAGGCACTGCTTGGCAGAAAGACCGGAGATATTGTAGAGGTAGAAACGCAGGCAGGTATCCTGAAGTACAAGGTACTTGAGATCCAGCGTTCCAACTAAGGAGGAAGTTATTGTGGCTACACAGCAGAATAATCAACCACAGCAGGAGCAGGACGTAAATCAGCTTCTGAAGGTTCGTAGAGAGAAGCTTGCAGCTTTGCAGGAGGCAGGCAAGGATCCGTTTAAGATCACCAAATTTGACCAGACGCATCATACTGATGAAGCGAAGGAATTATATACAGCGCATGAGGAAAAGCTTCTGGCAGGCCATGTGACTCCCAGCGTAGAGGGCATGGATGAAGCACAGGCCAGGGAAGTCCTGAATGCAGATTATAATGAGAGAAGAGCCATCATGGATGCAGAGCCCATCATGGTATCCATTGCGGGACGTATGATGTTCAAGCGTGTTATGGGTAAGGCCTCTTTCTGCAATATCCAGGATCTGAAGGGAACAATCCAGGTTTATGTGGCAAAGGATGCCATCGGCGAAGAATCCTATGCAGATTTCAAGAAATCTGACATTGGTGATATTTATGGTATTAAGGGATATGTTTTCCGTACGAAGACCGGCGAGATCTCCATTCATGCTGTGGAAATGACCATGCTCAGCAAGAGCCTGCAGATCCTGCCGGAGAAGTTCCACGGTCTGACTGATACCGACACCCGTTATCGTCAGAGATATGTGGATCTGATCATGAATGCCGACAGTAAGGAGGTATTCATCAAGCGCTCCAGGATCATCAAGGAGATCCGTAAATTTCTGGATGGCAGAAACTTCATGGAAGTGGAAACTCCGATGCTGGTATCCAATGCCGGTGGTGCGGCTGCAAGACCGTTTGATACCCATTACAATGCACTGGATGAGGATGTAAAACTTCGTATCTCACTGGAATTATATCTGAAGAGACTGATCGTTGGCGGTCTTGAGAGAGTATATGAAATCGGCCGTGTTTTCCGTAACGAGGGTGTTGATACCAGACACAATCCGGAATTTACATTAATGGAATTGTATCAGGCATATACAGATTACGAAGGAATGATGGAGCTTACCGAGTCCATGTTCCGTTATCTGGCTGAGGCAGTCCTTGGGACAACAAAGTTTGAATATAATGGTATTGAGCTGGATTTCGGCAAGCCGTTTGAACGTATCACCATGACAGACTGCATTAAGAAATATGCAGGTGTTGACTTTGATGCGGTAGCAACAGACGAAGAGGCCAAGGCACTTGCCAGAGAGCACCACATTGAATTTGAGGATCGTCATACCAAGGGCGATATCGTAAACCTGTTCTTCGAAGAATACTGTGAAAAGAATCTGATCCAGCCTACCTTTGTGACTGACCATCCGCTTGCTATTTCTCCTCTGACCAAGAAGAGACCGGATGACCCGAATAAGGTAGAACGTTTCGAGTTATTTATTAATACATGGGAAATGTGTAATGCGTATTCCGAGCTGAACGATCCTATCGACCAGAGAGAGCGTTTCGCTGCTCAGGATGCTGCATTTGAAGCCGGTGATGAGGAAGCAAACCATACCGATGAGGACTTCCTGAATGCACTGAGCATCGGTATGCCTCCGACAGGTGGTATTGGCTATGGTATTGACCGGCTGGTAATGCTGCTTACAGACAGTCAGGCGATCCGCGATGTATTGTTGTTCCCGACAATGAAGAGCATCGGTGGCGTAAAGGCTGAAAATGGCGTAAGTTCTAAGCCTTCAGAAGAGGTAAAAGCTGAGCCGGAAAAGATTGATTTCTCTAATGTAAAGATTGAACCTTTATTTGAGGAAGAAGTAGACTTCGATACATTCAGCAAGTCAGATTTCAGAGCTGTTAAGGTAAAAGAGTGTGTAGCAGTTCCTAAGTCAAAGAAATTATTACAGTTTACTTTAGATGACGGAACAGGCACAGACCGCACTATTTTAAGCGGAATCCACGCTTATTATGAGCCAGAAGAGCTTGTTGGAAAGACACTTATTGCCATCACAAATCTTCCACCTAGAAAGATGATGGGAATTGAATCTTGTGGTATGTTACTTTCAGCAGTAAACAATCTTAAGGATTCAGAGGATGAAGAACTTCATCTTCTTATGGTCGATAACCACATTCCAGCAGGTGCAAAGCTGTACTAAAAACGAGATGTACCTTATTGGTGGAAATTCGTAAAATTACAAAAATACGCCAATTTTACGCCAAACGATGCAGAGTTTGATGTAAGAAAACAATATAATGATGTGGAATCAGACGATATGACATAGAAGCCCCATTGGATAGAGAAATCTGTCTGATGGGGTTTTATTGTATATATGAGTTGTATTTCAAAGTGTTATGTGTGGAGGTGTCTGATATGGGAAGAGGCAAGCAACGACGAAAATATAAGCAAAAGCAAAAAAGAATAGAAAAGGCAAAAAGGGGAAAGTTAGTTAGATTTGATTTACAAAATTCAAGTAAGAAATATTCAGGATTTAGTAATAAGTATTGCTATCAAACAAACATACACAAACTGATATATAAAGATGCAAAATTTCATAATATCAAGTTTCAGTCATCAAATATTACGAATTGTAATTATAAAAATGCTTTATTTAAGGGAATTGACTTTTGTAATTGTAATTTAAAAAATTCAACTTTTATAGGTGCGAGTTTTGAGAATGTTATTTTTATGAATTGTAATTTGAAAGGTGCAGATTTTACAGGTGCAAAATTTCATAATGTTTATTTCATTATGACTAATACTGAGGTTGCTAAGGGAGTTGATAAAGAAAAAGTTCGTATTTTAAATACATATCCTAAAAATGTACAGTTTGATAGTAATTGCGAAGTTGCTCTGTTTAGATTGGGGCAGATTAATAAAATATACAAATATCATGTCCTTCATGTTAGTCCAACGAAAATAAATATGTGGATGATGTTGATTTTATTGGAAAAATATGGAGAAGGTACAGGAAGGGCACTGAATGCTTTGGTAGGAAGAAAAGATAAAAGATTTTTTTATACAGTAGCATCATATATGAATTTTATTGAATCATATTTGAAATTGTAGTATTATAATTATGTCCTGCCCTGGAACGGGGAAACTCGTGAAATGCCAATCGCAGAATGGGGACAATTAACGTTGGCTAGTATTCGAGGAGGGATGTCTATGATGAATAAGTACATTACAGTAATTGCATTTTGTGGTTTCTTGTTGGAACAGTTTCTTTGTAGCTCAATCCCATCCCGATTACTCGGGGTTATATAAAATAATATTATTGATTTAATGGAAGGTTGAAATACACCTTCTTTTTTTATATCCATTTTTAAGGAGATGGTTTCAAAAAGCATACATAAATACTGGGACGTTCCGTAAAAGGATGTCCATACATTTCGGGACTGTTTAGCAGTCCTTTTTTTGTAGTTTCAAAAAGTACACATTTCAAGACTAAGGAAAGGAGCGTTAATCATGAAGAGATATGGTTATCACAGAACAAGTACAAGAGAACAGCATTTAGACAGAGGTATTAAGGAGATTACAGCATACTGTGAGCAGAACAATCTGGAGCTGGAAAAGATATTCACTGACCAGCAGACAGGAAAAAATTTTAATCGTCCAAGATATCAGGTATTGAAAGAGGATGTATTAAGAGCGGGTGACGAGTTAATTATTACTGACGTAGACAGACTTGGTAGAAATAACCATGAGACATTAAAAGAATTGCAGCGTTACAGGGATAATGACATCCGTGTAAAGATACTGGAGCTTCCAACTACGCTTATGGATTTATCAAAGCTGGATAATGCTATGGTTCGTATGCTGATGGAAACCATGAACAACATTATAAGGATGAGATTATTGATGGGAAATGTGTAATTACAGTTACGAAACCTAAGACGGATTGGAGGCAATGGATCAAAACATTAGGTGATATTCCGTTTAACTATTATTTTGAAGAATTGGATAATGGTTACAGAGTATCGTTTGATGCAAAGCTGGCAAAACAGATACCAACAGAAATAAAAAAATTCAAACAGGTATTTCATAAAGCTGCATATTGCTTAGAATGTCGTGTTCGCGAAACCAATTGCCGCTTTGGTTGTATTTCGTTTAAAAACGGATTAGAGATAATAAATTGTTTGCATTGTGGTCAGTGCCATGAAATAGACGATGGATGCTTGGCATATCATTCGTTAAGAACATCGAATGGAGGATCAAAAGTGAAAGAAGCAATAGCGGTGTTTCGGAGATCTCTAAGTGCATGGAAACATTTTATTATTCTAGAATCAAGAATAAATTCATAGCTTTATTCGATAATGATGCTGCGGGATATAGCAGTAGTTTAGAATTAATGAACAAAGTAAAAGTCTGGCCAGATAACTTTAGAATAATGTGTTATCCTCCAATTGATGAATTCAAAAAATATCCAACACTTGCGCCAAACGGTAAGATACTAGAGGATGACATTAATCATAAAGCTTGCTCAATTGAATTATATTTGCCCGATTCCGTTATTAGTGATGATGGCGAATACCTCCCGATTGAATGGGAGGCGAGAAAGCAAATCAAACAGGACAATAGGCCTAGTAAGTATTTGTATCAAGGCGTAATCTCTGAAAAAGATACTGTAAAAAGTCGGCTTATTGATTTGAAAAGATCAATTGAGGCTGGGAAAACAGAGTTCAAGTTGGAAGAATGGAAAAGAATGCAATTGCTATTAGAAAACATTGTTTATGCTTTTGCCAATTGAAACGTAGATCCCTAAATAATTATCAGTTGTTGATATAGTAAATAGTTTAAAGCATCTCTGGTAGTACAGCCTTATCATCAATATAATAATCGCAGGTGATCTTCCGGGAATTGTTGCCGTACATTTCGATAATCTCCGGGAGATTGTCATTTATGGCATCAAATTCCAACTGATGCTCACGGCACCAGGAGACTGCTTTTTCCAGGGCTTCACCGGCGCGGCATGTCCAGAGGATGAGCTTGTTGCCGGATTTTTTCTGATCGATCAGGTATTCGATCAGTGGTCTGTTTGGTTCGCCGAGCTCAGGCCAGTTGCTGTAGCAGAGGGTTCCGTCAAAGTCTACGGCGATGATCTGATATGCTGTTGTACTCATGACGGGCCTCCTTTCTTTGGGCTATGTATCAAGCCCTGCTTTATGTGCCTGAGTGTGCTGCAGTTTTCTGGGTATGTCGTATAGTTTTCCGTCTTTTATTAACTTTGCTCCGGTCTGATGGTAGTTGAAGCTTATCCCGTTTTTGATGCACTGTGCATGAATGGCCTCTACCCAGGAATAATCACAGATCCTGGCTCCGGGCCCGGATTCACCGCCGACGGATACGTGCTTGATGACAGGGGTTCCATCAGATGAGCGGTATCCATCGATATATGGCTGCAGATCCACGGCGGTCAGCATCGGTTCGATCATCACGGAGTGGTGGAAGAGAGGGAGAGATAAATATATCGGGAGCCTTTTATCAGCCATCGCCTGGTTCTCACAGGTAACGGCTATTGTAACATGCTCCCAGCCTTTACCCCAGCTATTTGGAAGATGGTCTACGATCCGTTCCGGTCTCTTGGTGATCATGAAGAAGGAACAGTCGGAGCGTTCATGCATCATATCCCAGGCGTCTTCTCTCCATTCATCTGCATCGGCATGAAAGAAATCGGATGAAAAGCATGTCCAGATGTGTGAGCCGAAGGGAACTTTATATCTGCCTTTATATTTGCCGGATCTTAAGATCTTAACCGGAAGATCGAAGTTCTCTGTCTTTTGTACGATGGAAGGATCCTTTCCGATGGATTCATCCCTTCGATACATATAGCAGTGCAGGCACCCTGTACTGGCCTTCGTGCATCCGTGCCACAGATTCCAGCCAATTGATTCCGGTGATCTTGGATCGGTATTTTCTTCCGGGAATAAAGACAACTGTTTCATGGCGTATTATCATCACACTTCCTCGTGGTATGTTCTTCCTCCAGATGGAAGATATCTTCCACAGAGACTTTAAAATATGCTGCAAGTCGAAGAGCTGTTTCAAGGCTTGCCGGATTCTTTTCGAGCTCGATGTTGCTGATGCTTTTTTCACACATACCGACAGCTATTGCAAGATCAGCCTGCTTTAAGCGCTGTTCCTTGCGCAGCTTCTTAAGATCATTTTTGACTGCCATATAATCCCTCCTTTTTGGTTGACCTGATACGGGGAGTGATTATATTGTAGCAATCAACATGTACAATAATCCGGACTCTAACTCACAACCCGGCCAAAAGTTTTAAATGTTTCTCCTTCGGCAATCTCAATAGGATCGTACTTGTCATTCAGTGAAATGAGGTACGTTCCTTTTTTATTGCATAGAAGCTTCTTACAGTAGGCGTTTCCGTTGTAGAAAAAGATCCCGATCTCTCCATCATTCAGTTCATCTGTCTTCTGGATCCACACGATCTGTTTATCCAGGTATCTCGGCATCATGCTGTCTCCGCTGATGCGCACTCCAAAATCAGCTGTCTCTGGAACTTCAGGTCCGACTTCAACTTCTTCATAGCTGTCGTTGTCAAGAAACTGACCGGTTCCTGCGGATACAGGCATATCATACAGATTGAGTACCCTGACAGGTTGCAGGATACGGACAGGAGCTGCCTGATATTTTTCGGAGCCCTTCAGCAGGTCAATGTAATTAAGAGCCATCGTCCTGCCTTCCTCATTTAGCTCAGCCATTGGATCGTCCGGATTATATCCTCCTATAAACTGATTGAAGATATCCGTGATCCCGAGGATCTTGCACATCGCAAGAAACTGTACTGCGTTCGGAATGCTGTTACCGGTCTCCCAGGTGCTGTATGCTGCAGGTTTGGTAGGGATTCCCATTCCGGTAAGCTTATCGCAGATATCCTGTTGCGAGTATTTCAAGTTTTTCCGATATGCTGCAAATATGTTTCCGATATTGTCCATAAGTGACCTCTTTCTAAGTGCGGGATACAGCCCACACGTCTGTGAATCTAATATACTTCATAGGGCGAATAAAATCAATAGAAAAATCTAATATAATCAGAAAATAGAAACATGTTTCTACTGAAATCAAATTAGACTTGTTTTATGCTAGATACTCGTAAGGGGTACACGTACTGGCCGGCCGGCAGAATGATACCCCATACACAAGTAACTTTTGGGGAAGGGGCTTGCGGACCACGCTAACCTTCGGCGGTCGGAACTTGGTTCGCTGCTTGTTTGGGATGGAAGTAATGAACATGCCTATGATTGTTTACACGCGTAGGAGGATATGAACTATCTTCTTTCTGCGCCGGAAGAAAAACTGAATAAAGAGGCTTTTAGTGAGCTGCCCGGACCTCGGGGTATTATAGTCAGCTCGCTTTGCGGATCGACTAATCAACGTTTCGCAGTAATCTGTAAAGGTGACTTTCCCTTTCCTTTTCAGACTTCAGATCAAAACAATGAATCGGAGGTGAAGAGCCAATTGCAGGCGATTGATTTTTATTGCAAGAAGTGCAGGAAGTCCATGCGGATCTCCTATGCACTGACCGGAGACAGGACGGCTCCGGCTATGAACGGCATCATGATAAAATGCCATACCCACAAATGTACCAGAGTATTGACCCTCAAGAATTTTACAGAGGGGCAGATTGTCGAGAGAACGGATGCTCTCGGAAAGTGCTACTTATAAGCTTTAGTAATAAGGACGAAATCAAGCGTGCATGACACGCATAATGACAACTAAATGAGGGCTTCATGATATGGGGGCATGACTCACCGCGGACGCATGAAAAGATAACCGGTAAAACGGAGTCTTTTCGTGCGTTTTGTTTATTGTAACGGACACAACAGTACATCTCTTTTTTCCGGTTCGCCCGGAAAGAAGGAGAAGATGAACATATTTATTAAGGAAGAAACATTAGGACAGAGGATCAGAGCACAGAGGATCAGACTTGGAATGACCCAGGAGGAACTGGCAGAAGCATTATATGTAGAGAAGTCTATAATCTCCTACTACGAGAATGATAAGAAGGGGATGAGAGCCAGCGGTCTGGCAGAGATAGCCAAAGTACTTCAGACTACGCCGAATTATCTGCTGGGTTTTGCAGATAATAATGATGGATTTGCGGACGAAGCGCTTGGTTTGTTGCAAGATGTGAAGGATCAGTCTGTAAGAGAGATTCTTTTGAAGCAGATCAGGGCACTGATTTGAAAAATGTATTGCCTTTGTCCATACATTGACTTATAATATGGGTAAAAGAAAGGGGCGTGATGATATGGCAGCTAAATCAGCAAATCTTTATGCAAGAATAGAGCCTGATGTTAAAGAACAGGCTGAGGGAATTCTGGCTACTTTGGGGATCCCGGCATCTAATGCTATCAATATGTTTTATAAGCAGATCATTCTAAATAGGGGGCTTCCGTTTGAGGTAAAGATTCCAACTGCGAGACCTGTTGATATTTCGAGAATGAACGCAGAGACTTTGGACATGGAACTTGAGAAAGGATATGCGGATATGCAGGCAGGGCGTATCAAATCTGCAGCTCAGGTTTTTGCGGATATCCGAAGGGATTATAATGTATGAAATATGATGTTACCTTTACGGAGCAGGCTGAGAACTATCTTCGCGGTATCTTTGAGTATATAGCATTTGATCTTCTTTCGCCTGAGAATGCAGCCGGACAGTTTGACCGGATCGAAGAAAAAATCCTTTCCTAGGGAGAGTATCCGGAGAAGTTCCGGCAATATGAAAGAGAGCCCTGGAAGAGTCGAAATACACGAGTTGTGCCTGTTGATAATTATGTTATTTTCTATATCCCCGATGTTAGGTATGTTAGTTCTGTTTTGGTTGAAAAAGGTGCTGAAGTAAGTGGCAATAGTGTTAAAATTGCCAATATCTTTTCGTGCATTAATATTTTCATTGTTGTGGTTAATTTGTTTTATCCATGGATGTATTATTTCGATGAGGCAAATTATTATCACAGGAATAATTTCTGGTATGTATATACACTAATATCACTTGTCGTCATATTTATAGGAGTAGGTATGGCGATTAAGTATAGAAAGTATTTGAAAAAACGAAGCTTCATTTCAATGATGCTGTTTTCGTTTATTCCAATAATTGCAACAGTTGTACAGTCCTTTATTTATGGATTTTCTATAACCAATTTAGGACTGGGAATAGGTTTATTCGTAATGTTTGCTGCATATATGTATGAATGGTCTCATAATGGGGATGAATATACGAATATGATTAATGACAGCAGATTTGATGCTGTTATTATGTTTATCATAATACTACTTAGCATGAGTGTTTCCATCATAGCATGTGTGAATGAGATTCAGCAGGTAACTAAGGAAAACTCTGAAATACAGAGCAGAACAATTGCGCAGATGGTTTCAGCAAAGATTGAGAATGAATTTATTAAGCCAATTACTGTTTCTCAGACGATTAGCAGTGATATTGATATTAGAACCTACATAGAGGGGAAAACCAGAGAAGAGGCGGAGAGTGTCAAAGACGATATAACTAATCGTCTGGTATCCATTGGTAATGAATTTGATTATAAAATGATATTTGTTGTTTCGGATAAAACAAGAGCATATTATACATATAATGGAATAAGTAAGTATCTTGATGTTGAAAATGACAGCCATGATATATGGTATAAGGATTACTTGGATTCAGGGAAAAGATATACAGTTAATGTTGATACTGATGAAGATAATAACTGTAGTCTTTCGGTGTTTATTAATTACGGTATTATTGACACGAATGGAGACATTTTGGGAGCATGTGGTGTCGGAGCTGATATGAATGACCTTGTAGACATACTTGCCAGGTTCGAGGAAGAATACAATATCAAAGTATATTTAGTTAATCATGATGGACTTATACAGGTTGATACGGATGTAAGTTCTATAGAAACAGGCTACTTGGATAATTCATATTTTGGCAATATATCAGATGATGATTTTTATTATCAGTTATCGGAGAATGGCTGTTATATGACCAAGTATCTCGAAGAATTTGATTGGTATATAGTAATAAGAGATAATAATCCTGTTAAATTGGATGTAAATAAAATTATACTTCCAATTGTTTTAATCTTTATTGCAAGCGTATTAATAATGGCAACTTCATTTGTTATTATTAGTATGAGAGAGAAGAAGGCAAAGGATGCATACAACAGAAGATATGAAGCATCTATAAAGGACGAGCTTACAGGCTTATATAATAGACGAGGGTTTGAAGTTGACTGTGAAATAATCAAGAAAAATAATAACTTAATAGAATACGTTCTTATTATGATGGATTTGAACGGTTTAAAAGAAGCTAATGATAATATTGGTCATGAAGCAGGGGATGAGTTAATTATTGGCGCTTCGAAGTGTATGGATAAAGCATTCTCAGGTCTTGGAAGGACGTATCGTGTAGGTGGCGATGAGTTTGTTGCATTACTGAGAGGAACGAGAGAAGAAGCACAGGATGCAGTTAAGACATTTGATTATTTAACTGAAAACTTCCAGGGAAATCTTATTTCTGAAATTAGTGTGTCTAAGGGAGTAGTTGTTTGTTCAGAACATATAGAACTTAATTTTGAAGAAATTAAGGCAATGGCTGATAAGTTGATGTATGCAGATAAGGATGAATATTATAGACGAACAGGAAAAGATAGAAGACGAGTTTGATTTATAAATTGATATTTAATCTATGTAAAGAACCCAACAACTTATAGACGTGAATGAAAAGGAAATCAGTAAAGGTGAGTTCCGTAGCGTATGTCAGGCAGTTGGTGGTATAGGTGCGATGATTAATGAAGAGTGTAAAGACAAAGATGCGCTGGCACTGGTAAAATATATTTCAGAGGATGAACGCGAAGAAAAACTTCTTGCAAATCAGCAGGTAATTAAGACGCCGATTGTCAGAAATGGTAAGCAGGCCACAGTGGGATATGAACCGATGGTTTGGAAAGGTTGGTCATAAGATTATGAACAGATTAAAAGTACTTTGGCACATTTTGCTTTTGTTTATTGGAAGATGTGGATAGATTTTGAAATATACAAAATGTAAAATATGATAATCTGATGCGATTAATTAGTGCTATTGCAAGGGATAATCAGAATACTATGGGGGTAGAAGATGAAAATTTACGTAGATGCATCTGCAAGGTGTGATGGAGACGGTTCCGAATTTAGGCCTTTTAAAAGAATTAATGAAGCGGCAAAGATTGCGGTTGCAGGAGATGAAGTCTTAGTAAAACCGGGTATTTACAGAGAGTATGTAAATCCCGTAAACAGTGGAACAAAAGAAGCGCCTATTGTTTATAGGTCGGTGGAACCCTTAAAAGCAATTATTTCCGGTGCGGAAGAAGTTGACGCTTGGAAACTTTATAAAGGTAATGTGTGGGTGACCAGAATCAATAATGGCGTGTTTAATGATTATAACCCATATACAACACCGGTTTATGGGGACTGGTATTTTGCCAAGGATGAAAAACATACAGGCTGTGTTTATCTGAATGACAAGGCAATGTACGAAGTGGATTCTATAGAAGCTTGTGAAAAAGCGGAAGTATATAAGCCGTCGTGGGAACAAGAGTGGAGCGTTTATAAATGGTATGCCTATGTGGAAGGTGATGAAACCGTTATATACGCTAATTTTAGAGGAAAAGATCCGCGAAAAGAAAAGGTAGAGATTAATGTGCGAAGAGAATGTTTTATGCCAAAGAAAGAGCATGTTAATTTCATTACCTTAAGTGGCTTCTTTGTAGAAAAGGCAGCTACTACATGGGCACCTCCGGCAGCGTTCCAGGATGGTATGATAAGCCCACACTGGTCATATGGCTGGATAATCGAAGACTGTGAAATTACAAACAGTAAATGTTGCGGTATTTCTCTTGGAAAATATTACGATGATGAGAATGACCATTATTTTACAAGAAAGCATATAAAAAGTCCTACACAGATGGAGAGAGATGCTGTGTGCCGCGGACAGTATCATGGTTGGCTGAAGGAAGAGATTGGCTCTCATACTGTAAGAAGATGCAATATTCATGATTGTCAGCAGACCGGAATTGTAGGAAGAATGGGCTGTGTTTTCTCAACTATCGAAGATAATCATATTCATCATATTAACAATATGATGGAGCTGGGGGGTGCGGAAATCTCAGGGATTAAACTTCATGCGGCAATTGATGTGTTGATCAGAAGAAATCATATTCATCATAACACCATGGGTATTTGGCTTGACTGGGAAGCGCAGGGAGCTCGAATTACACAAAATCTGTTACATGATAATGATGTTCCGGAAGGTTCTATTAAGTTAGAAGGCGGTATGGAAAGCCAGGATATCTTTATCGAAGTAGGTCATGGACCGACTTTGATTGATAATAATATTTTGTTGTCCAGATATGGTCTCCGTCTTGCAACAGAAGGTGTGGCGGTTGTACATAATCTTATTCTTGGTTCCACCACAGTGGTTGGAGCCGGAACAGATTGGGAAGTGGATGGAAGAAGTCAGCGTCGTTACACACCATATCACATCAGACATAGGACAGAAGTTGCTGGGATGATGACCATTCTTCATGGTGATAATAGATTCTATAACAATATATTTGTACAGTATTATCCGGTTGATAATAATGAATCAAAGGAATCTCCGTATTATCAGGTTGTAGGCAATCATGTGTGGGATGAATACCCGACATATGATGAATGGATTGCTAGATTTGATATGGATGTAGAGAAACCGGATATGGATAAGCTGGCGGTGCCGCATTTTGATCATCTGCCAATCTGGGCAAATGGTAATGCATACCTTATGGGTGCTAAAGCATGGAAAAAAGAAACAGATAAGTTTGTAGATGCCGATACGGAAGTTACAGTAGAGCTTGTGGAAAAAGATGGATTCTATGAGCTGGAAACAAATATCTACGAAATACTCGGAGATTATTCTAATGGTATTATAACAAGTGACATTTTGGGTAAAGCTTTTGAGCCGGAACAGCGTTTTGAGGAAAGAGACGAATCGGATATTATCTTTAATGTGGATTTTTATGGAAATCACAGAGGAGTATCTACTATTCCGGGACCTTTGGCGAAGTAATGACTATAAAGATTTGAAAAAATTAGAGTCCTATATTGATTATTAAAAATGAAGTAACCTCTTTCATTAGCAAAATAATAGTCTAATGAAAGGGGGTATATTTGTGATTAAAAGAATTTATAAGGATTTTAGGTTGAAAATACTGATTTTGTCAGCGGGGATGGATGCTTGTCACCGATTCACATTTTCTGGTCTGTCACCTAGAGGGATTAACTACAGTGTAGGATGAGTTTTGGGGTGTAAAATTAGGAAAAGCAGTGAAATAAAACACTATGTTCTTGCCTGTGATATCAGGCCTGTCGGAAGAGTCCGTTCAGATTAGATAAGAAGTTCAAGACGAGACTGAAGGAGTTATCTTCCCGTAAGCGATGTCAGTCAATCAAACCAAGCCTAGAGAAAATCAAGGTGTATGCAAGAGGATGGCTTAACTACTACAGAATTGCAAGTATGAAGAGCAACATAGATGACATCAATGGATGGCTCTATCACAGAATACGTATGTGTATATGGAAACAGTGGAAGAAACCGAGGACGAAGGTACGTAATCTCATCAAGATGGAAGTACCCGAAAACTTGGCAATGACAAAACTTTAAGTAATCAAAATCATTGTTAATAGTGATTAAATGTGTTAAAATACACTCATGGAAGGCATTGTTATGAACACATCTAATATCACTAATTACAAACCAAAAGATTTTGCTGAATTATTGGGTGTCTCAGTCAAAACGTTACAATGTTGGGATATATATAATAATTTTTGTCGTCACGGAGAGGACACAACATAATAAATGCGACAGTGGCTCAGTTGGTAGAGCACCTCCTTGCCAAGGAGGAAGTCGCTGGTTCGAGTCCCGTCTGTCGCTCTCATACATAGCGGAAATCTTGTTCAGCAAGGTTTCCGTTTTTTTATAACAACAAAGGAGAAAACGTCAATGAACAAACAAAATGCAGTAACTAACAAGAAGTTTGATCTTAGTGTGGCTACGTTACATATTCTGGCGATGACACTTATGCTAATGGATCACCTTTGGGCAACCTTACTTCCGGCACAGGAGTGGCTGACTTGTGCAGGTCGTGTAGCATTTCCTATCTTTGCGTTTATGACGGTAGAAGGATATTTTCACACACATAGTTTTAAAAAGTATATGCTTCGTTTGCTGGCGTTTGCCCTAATCTCTGAGATTCCATTTGACCTGATGTATGGTGGTACGTGGTTTTATCCATTTCATCAGAATGTCATATGGACATTTTTGCTGGCACTTCTAGGAATTCATTTGATGGAAACCGTGCACAAAAAACAGAACGTCTTTTTATATGTAATCACGGTTGTTCTTGTTGTTGTCGTGGGAGCCTTACTTGGAACATTAAGCATGGTAGATTACTATGGCGCAGGCATTTTGACAGTCTTTGTGTTCTATTTGTTCCGTGGAAGAAAATGGTGGTGTCTGTTGGGACAAATCACTGCGCTTTATTGGATTAATGTGGAAATGTTAGGCGGTCTGATGTATCCGGTACAATTAGGTGGAATACAATTTGAAATATGCCAGCAGGGATTAGCTCTTTTTGCATTGCTGCCAATCTGGTTATATCGTGGAAGACAAGGACATCACAGCAAACCGTTCCAGTATCTTTGTTATACATTTTATCCTGTACATATGATAATTCTGGTGCTTATATTAAATTATGTGAACCGATGATCGACAACAAAGGAGATAATGAGTATTGGTTTGTTAAAATGTCAAAAAAATAAGATAGATTTGGGTTATAATTTGTTATATATAAAGCATTTTGATAAATATGCCGATATAATGTGTGCAAGGATGGCATTGTATTTCAAAGGATTGAATTTGAGGTACAGTGCCTTTTATTATTCCGCTCGGACCTTTCTGGAGAGCGGTGCGGTTGTGACTGACAGAGCAACTGCGGAAAGGAGTAAAAATGAGTATAGGAGCAGTAGGATACAGTACCGATTTTTATCATGCTGGCTATCGTAAGAACAGTTCAAACGATTCAGCTTCAAAGTTTACAACAATGGGTTCTGCAACACAAGAGACTACATCGTCTAACAATGGAAAAACAATTGGTGTTACAACAGCAGGGAATACAGGATTGTTAGCAAAATATGCTGATTCTTCCACACCAGCTGAACCAATAATTAAAGTGGGTGATTATGAGGTTCGTGTTAATGATGTAGATCCAAATAATGCGACAGAGTTAGAAATGTTTGCTCTGATGTCTTATATGGAAGATGTGGGTATGATTGAAAAACATGGTATAGCTTCCTATTCGAAGATGAAGGCATATGCATCGCAGTCAGAATATGATGGAGTTTGCTCTGGCATTTATGATGAACAGGCTTTCTGGGATAAAAAACAGGACTGGTTTGCAATTATTGACAATGCAAAACAGACATTTTCAGGTATGACAGAGACATATTCGCAATCAGTGGAATGTGGAAAGCTTTTATCATATTTAGAAAAGTGGAACACAAAGGTAAGCAGCAGAGATTTATTTAGTGAAGCAGTTCAGAAATTTCGTGATGACAATCAGCTGTCAGCACAGGAACTCAAAGAAGAAAAAGACTGGCGTGAAATGACAGATGAAGAATGGGATAAAATGCTTGAAGGTGTAGATGAATATATCGACGCATTTAAGGAACGCCTAAGACAGCTGAAAGAAATACAAGATGAAGCCGCTCAGAAAGCAGCTTTAGAGGCTGATTCAGGTATGAGAGCAACTGCGGCTTCAGCGGCAGCACTTAGTGCAGCTGCAAATGGTTTAAGTGGTACATCTGAGACTGATGCAGAAAGCCAGATAGAAGAGGGAATTCCGACAGAAGATGGTGCGAAACACGAAAAGAATTGGACAAAGAATCTAAAAACCGATGATCAGACAGTACTTCGCACAGCAAAAGAGGCTCAGGAAATGGAGAATAAGGCTTTGAGTAGATTTGAGGAAGTACAGTTGACCGGCACTACAACAGTGGGTGTTTCACAAACAGATACAGGTACAGAGTGTGCTTCTGTAGAAGAGGATGAAAATAAAGAAAAGGTTTGGACGATTACTGCCTTTGGAGAAAATGGAATTGTCAGTACCAGATGTCAAAATGGTAAGATTATAGATAGTTGGGAAATAAAATATACAAATCCTAATGATGCGAAGAAAGTACAGGATTTTATCGGCAGATTTGAAAAAGATGCAAATTTGATTTTTAGCGGCTCTAAAGATTTCTGGGAAGAATTTTTGAGCAGTGACATGGATGCAGATAGCATATTTGCAGCGCATGCAGAAGTATTTGATAAAGCAGCTCCAGTTGCGCCACAAATTGTAAAGAATGCATGGATGAATGCAGCAAAAGAAACAGGATATCTTGAAGGCGGTAAGATGAATTACATTTCTCAACTTTTGGTGCGTCAGGTGATAAATCGAGAAAATGGAGTAGAGGATTATCAAAATGTATTTGGCAATTCTGTGGCATCTGCACTGCAGGCAGCAAAGGAGATCTTGCAGGATTTGGAGAATCCCTTAACGCCAATAAGTGAGCGTGAAGAGAATGCCAGAGAATATATTGAACAGGAAAAAGCTTTTTATAAGAAGTTCATTGATAATTTAGAGGAAATTACAAATATTCTTGTTGGTGACGAAAACAATATGTATATTGATAAAGAGAAGGCGTTGAAATACGCATCGCAGCTGGATCCTGTGGATGATATAGCTTCTATAGTCAAGCAACCAATAAAACTTGCAGGACGTACACAAATTAATAGAGAAAATAATTCTATTGATATTGCGTTAGGTGCGAGTATAAAGGTTTTGGGTGGATTTACATTGACTGTTCGAGAGAAAGGTGTCGAAGTATCCGGAGTAACAAATTGGGATAATCAGAAAGAAAGTCAGGAAGCTTCTGACATGGCTGGGGCTTTAGCAACACTTCTTAGAAATGCAAGTGGTCAAATGAATCATGTGGGAACAGATTCATCAGGAATTGCTCGATGGAATGAAAATGTTGAAAAAGTTTTAAGTTATTTTGGTATTGATGCATCTAAAGATTTTACCGTTAATGGCATTAAATATACAAAAGAAGGTAGTAGGATTGTTAAATCAGTCGCATAGAATTCTTAGGGCAAAGTATAGCTATTTTTGAAAATATATGGGGGCTTAACAAATGAGCGTAAATGGAATGGGACTAAAATTTTATCAGAACAATGTATAAACGAATAAGTACAACAAGAGAAAGACCAGACAATTTTACCCACAGAAACAGGTAGTACAGGAATTTGTTCCAGCAGGTACAAGGCAGAATGCCAATGTGCAGGATATATATGAAACACTTAAAATAACAAATTCGTTAATAGGGAAGGAGAAAAAACTGCATCAGAAGATAGCGGTTCATAGGTATGGTTTGGCGATAAGTCGTTAGAGGAGTGGGCAGCAACAGACTCTAAATATACGGATGAAGAAACTGGATTTTCGTGGTATTTGAGAGATTAGTCACGAATACAGTAATATCACAGGCGGTAAGGCTATTATAGTTTTGCCGCTATTTTTTTACCAAAATCAGAAAGGAGCAGATAAAATTGAATAAAGTATACCGTCACTGGTGGCAATGGCTCATGAACGAACCATCCGAAAGCAATCGAGGTCATAGCGGAGCTGATTGACAAGTTACCGGACATTGAGGTGCGTGGTTCACTGGAGAAGTGGCAGGCGGCTATCCTTGCTACGGAGATAGACCAGTTTTCCTATGATTATGACACCTATCAGTATCAGGATACGGTTGAGGACAGGGAAGCACAGGTTGCCAACATCACTGAGGACATCAGAAACGGAAATACCGGGTATCTGAATGACTTTCTCAATGCTGTCGTTTCTGAAGGTGTCAGAGAGAGAATTACGGACATTTTCGGGCAGGGTGTGGAGATTGATAACAGCGAAGCGGTTCAGACTGCGAGAAGGGCAAAGGAGCTGCTTGACAAACTGGAAGAATACAAGCCGCTTGCAAAGGTGGAGGAACTTACCGAACAGAATTACAACATGATTGATAATGTTCTAAATAACGGAGCGGAGAAAAAGGAACAGGAGCAGACCAAAGGCAGAATTTCTATAAAGGAGAAGCTGGCGGAGAAAAGGGCGGTCATAGAGCAGAGAGATAAGACGGAGCGTACTTCACCGGAAAAGGAAACCGAAAAAAAATCACAGAGGGAGATGTAAGAAGATGAGTAAATTCACAGTAGAAGAAATCAATTTCATGTGTGTGTTTGAGACACAGGACGGATATGATTGGGCAGATCAGACAGGTAATGCCACACATAAAGGACAGCGACATGGAGGAGCTTGGAGAGCAGGTGTTAGGTAAGCTCCAGAGCATGACCGATGAGGAATTTGCAGAAATTTCTTTGGAAGCGGCAGAATGAATGGGAGTCGGTACTAGCAAAATTCGACTCCACATGTTGTAATGTTTTTCAGTCAGATTAGAGCAGTAGGGATAGTCTTGCGGTTGTCCTTTCTGGAAACAGAAAGGAGGTCGGTATGGATACTTTAGAAGTGCTTACACTTTTACTGGTTGTATTTGCAGCCTTGACATACATAGACAATAAACGTAACCGCAAATAAACGGAAAGGCTATCCTCTACGCCAATAGGGGATAGCCTTTCCGTTTGATTTTTAAACTGATTATTTGTTTCCGATTGTGCAACCGTTGGACACACCAAAATCCTTCGGTTTCTGAGCTGATTATAAACCAGACTTGCGGATTTTGCAAGAGGTTTAGGAAAATAGGGGTGTTTCGACATCTCTATTTTTTTACCCATTTACAGGTTCGGAGTATCTTTTTTCGTTTGTTGTTCCTGTGCCGGATCGGGCTGTGTCCGTCCGAGATACTGATTGAGATTTTCCTGTTTCCGTTTCAGCTCACGCACTTCCTTTTCACAATCCTTATAGGTGGAAGTCAGCTCGCTTTTCTGCTTCATCAGCTCCTGATACTCTGCTTTCAGCTTATCGACATTCAAGCCCTTTAAGTTTATGCCCGCCTGTTCAAGCATACGTCTGGCACCGCCATAAAGAATGATTTGGCTTTCGTATCTGCGGAAATATGCGTCAGGATTCTTGGCTTTTTTGTAGCCGATATGGTAGGAGCGGTTGGCTTTGTACTGCTGTGTATATTTGATGATTTCCGCAAGGTCTTTGATGCGGTGTTCCAGTTCCACCACGCTCTGTTTTGCAGACTTTCCGGCTTCGGTTTTCGCCGCAATTTTGTATTCCAGTTCTGCAAGGGAGCCGACTTCATTATAGCTCTGTGCGGCGATTTTTAAATTCTCGATGGCAGCCCACCTTTGCAGTTCCGGACTGTTCTGAAATTTCTCGTCAGAGGTGTCAATGAGCCTGCGGGCAGAGTAGTCTTTTTTCGGAATCACTGCCTTTCTCTCCCGTTTCCTTTCAATGCGTTCCCCGATACGCTCCTTTGTGTATTCTTTACCCAAAGACCTTGCACTGCCACGCACAAAACGCTCTTTATCCAGAGGGCGGAATGAGATGTATTTGGCAGCTCCTTCTTCAAAAGTTTCCCCTTTGATTTCATACCCTTTGTCTCTCATCAGAAGCAGAAATTCTTCGTAAGTGGAAGCCGGCTTGATACAGAAATTGATGTCCTTTCTGATCTGCGTTTTCCATGCAGAACCGTTCTGGTCGGACTGCCATTCTTTGTATTTTCTGCCACGCCGGGCACCCGAAATGATGACGGAAAGATTGTGCTCCTTATAAATGTTTCCGATGCTGTTTATCCGCTTGGCAATCTGGTTCAGACTTGAGCTGATACGTCCAAGCTCCGTATTATAATTTCTACAAGTATTTCAAACGGCTATCAAAGGAAAGCAAAACTATGGATTATGAACAGTTCAAAGAACGAATCGAAGAGGATCTTCACCAGGCACTTGCAGATCATGGTATTGATATATCGTATGACTAAAGAGGTGTTTGCAGGTATGCAGCACCTTTTTGAGTTATTGGGACAAAGATAAAAATATTTTCACTGAATATTTTAGCCCTTTTAGGCTATAATTTTCAATGGAATGGAGTGGGATTTATGGAAATTAAGCGTGATAGTTACCTTGCGCAGTTGATTTCATATCGTTTTGACGGCTTAGTGAAAGTAATTACCGGTATCAGAAGCTGTGGTAAATCCTATCTTCTTAAAAATATATACCGAGATTACTTGATTGAAAACGGTGTAAAAGAAGAACAGATTATTACAGTTGAACTTGACCTTGCGAAAGATATTAAATATCGTAATCCGCTTATTCTTTCATCATATGTAAGAGAGAAAGTGGAAAAGAGCAAGGAAGAATATTATCTTTTCGTTGATGAAATTCAAATGTCTGATGAGGTGGCTAATCCATATAATCCAGACGGTAAGAAAATTACCTTTTACGATGCTCTTAATGATTTGAGAGGTTTACCGAATTTAGATGTTTATGTAACCGGAAGCAATTCAAAAATGCTTTCCAGTGACATTCTTACTGAATTTAGAGGACGAAGCGATGAAATAAGAGTACACCCACTTAGTTTTGCGGAATATTACTCTGCTGTTGGTGGGGATAAAAATGAAGCATTTGATGAATACGCATTTTATGGTGGTATGCCGTTTATTTTGTCAAGACCTAATGATACGGCTAAGATGAATTATCTGAAATCACTTTTCACGGAAGTGTATATTAAAGACATTGTTGAACGTAAGAGAATTGAAAGGCAAGATATTCTGGAACAGATTTTAGATTTGCTTTGCTCATCAGTTGGCTTATTAACAAATCCGACCAAAATTGCAAACACTCTGAAGTCGAAACAAGGGGGCGGTGTGTCTGCTAATACAATTCGGGTATATATCGGACATTTGGAAGATGCGTTCCTTTTTTCAGAAAGTAAGCGATATGATGTAAAAGGAAAATCCTATTTTGATTCGCCAAGTAAATATTACTGCGAAGATATTGGACTTAGAAATGCAAGAATAGGTTTTCGTCAGCAGGAAATGACTCATATAATGGAGAACATCATATATAATGAGTTGAATATCAGGCAGTTTTCCGTTGATGTTGGTGTTGTTTATGCAAGGACACTCAGTGAAAAAGGCAATTCAATTCGTACTCCAAGGGAAATAGATTTTGTCGTAAATTCAGGTGGAAAACGAACCTATATCCAGTCGGCGTATGCAATGCCTACTGATGAAAAAGCAGAAGTAGAACTTAGACCATTTACGCTTACAGGAGATTTTTTCCCTAAAATTGTTGTAAGGAAAGATATAGGAAAGCGTTGGTATGATGATAACGGCATTTTGAATATCAATGTGGTTGATTTCCTTTTGGATAAGGAGCTTATATAAAAAGAGCATTATTGCCGATGGTTATGAGGCCGCCGACATTATTAAAAACATTTCACTGATTGACCCGTCAAAAAAATTCGTGCCCAGGAAAACACTTATATTTTTTGATGGGATTACAGAATTTCTGGAAATCGCTACATGAGAATCATGATTCCTATACATACAGTGCCATCAGTAATGACCTCTATCATTGGGATGTGTGTGGAAAAGAAATTAACTATAATAGTCATGAAGGGCCTAATGTATTTGAACTGGGCGGTAAGAAATGGATGATCACAGATGAATGGAATGGACTGGGAGTCTATGAAACACAGGACTATACACACTGGGAAAGACAGGGGTATATTCTACTTTACGCATCCGAATTTTTCCAATGAACATCGACTGGATAAGTCGTATATTGCCAATGCAGAGGACGGCAGAGTATGCATACAGGCAGCGCAGCTGGAAGTAAAAGACAGCAGGCTTGTATATAATAGAAATCAACAATTTGAAATGAGACTGTAGAAAAATAATAGTTATATGCTATAATATCTATATGTATAGATACAATTAACCGAACTAGAGGAAATGTGAGGATGAAAGATGAAAGAAATTAACAATATCTGGCATTTTTTCGAGAATATGAATGAGTATGTATATGTTACGGATATAGAGACATATGAGATGATATATATGAATCGCAAGACATTGGAAGCTTATGGGTTAAAATCCCTGGATGAAATAAAAGGCAGAAAATGTTATGAAATATTGCAGAAGTCATCGATTCCATGTGGCATGTGTAATAATGATAAAATCTGCGAAGGATTCTTTGAAGAATGGCGTCATTATAATTCGGTTATAGATAAATATCTAATTCTGAAGGATACATTGGTTGAAGATCCACAGGAGCATAGAAAGTACCGGCTTGAAATCGGGATAGATATCAGTGAAGAACGCATACAGGATAAAGCACTCCAGAAATATAACAGTATGGAGGCGCTGGTAAACGAAGGACTGCGAATTGCGCTCATGGCAGCAACCCCGGATGAATCTATCTATGCGATTCTGGAGTACCTTGGCAAATCACTGAATGGTGAGAGAACTTATATATTTGAGAAAAATGAGAAGGGCGGAGACAATAACACCTATGAATGGGTTGCAGAGGGAGTAAAACCGGAGAAGGATAATCTGCAGAACCTTCCGCCTGAGATCTGTGCAAACTGGTATCGCAGATTTCAGAAAGGAAAGCATATCGTATTTCACGATCTGGAAGAAATCAGGGAAAGCGATCCTTTACAATATGAGAATCTCAAGAGACAGGATATTCATACCCTTGTAGTTGTACCGTTATATGATGATGGTAAAGTTATTGCTTTTTATGGAGTGGATAACCCACCGCCTTTATCTTTGAAATATACATCTAATATGCTTCAGATTATGGGACACTTCCTCGTGTCATGTATCAGAAGAAGGAATCTGATGAGAGAGCTGGAAGATATGAGTTATAAGGATGCGCTTACCGGATTTGGCAACAGATTTGCCATGAACAGATATATTTCACAGATTGACCACAAGAAGAGTATGGGAGTGGTCTATTGTGACATTACCGGATTAAAGCACGTCAATGACACCATGGGGCATAAGGCGGGAGACCAGCTGATTCTGAGGGCACGCGACTGTCTGAGTAAAGCATTTGGCGATTATGGTGTGTTCCGCATAGGGGGAGACGAATTGCTTGCACTCTGTTCGCAGATTGAGCAGGATGTGTTAGAAGAGCGCATCAGACTTTTAAAGAAATTGATGGAAGAGAATACTGTGAATATGGCAGTGGGTATGATATGGCAGGATGAAGCAACAACAGAGCTGGATATATTATTGCAGGAAACAGAGAAGCGCATGTATGCCGATAAAGCAGAGTATTATAGAAAGAATGGAATTGAACGCAGAAGACGTTAAGCATTCACATACTATATTATATAAAAGAAAGGGACTATACTTTTTCAAGAACAATATTTTTTTTATGGTTTCTAGTTTTTCACCATATTCATTTTTTGACGGCAAGATATATCGAATCTTATATTTTTTCTTTTTACATTTCCAAGATGTAATATTGGATTGTTTAAATCCAATTCCGCAATAGTATCATTCGCAACATCATCTACACCTGTAGGAATATGCTGACAAATCCTTTTGAAAAGTTTGAACGAAAGAGATTTTTGTATTACTCAAAGGATCTGAATGTTGTTTCCATGAATCATGTGTTGTATAGCCAGATGGAAGATTCAGACTGGGAGAGAATACGAGATCAATTACAGGAAGATCTTAAAAGTTATTATTCAGAAATGGGTGGAATCTAAAGGAGGTGAGCCTGGATGACAATATGATGATTCTTATGTGTTAGAAACTATAGTTATGATGTTGCAAAATGGAGTGATTTGGATAATGTGCGATATTTTTATAATTTCTTCAAAAAACATGAAGATGAATTTAAAGAAGATTATCCATGAAAAGATCATTATATATAATAAAAGTGCCATTTATAAGACTATGAAGCGAGGTAGTGGATATGGAAAAAGACCCGTTTAAGGAATATTTGAGGGAGTCTGAACCGGATAAAGCTCATAAGGGGTATGCTTGGAGTACGGCAATCGGACTTCAGGCAGTGGACGGACTCAAACCATCTAAATATTTGATTGATACCGCCATTCAGAACATTGAAGGCAAAATCACGATGAAAGAAGCACAAAGTCTTATTGACAGCTACTATGAAGAAAGACCAGTGCATTTGTCTGATGATGAACGTACCGAAGAAGCAGATAAGGTTTCTTTTCGTATTGCAGAAATTCTTTCTGAAACAGCGTTCTCATTTTCACCGAATGAGTATATCTCTATCCACCGCAAACTCTTTCAGGGGATTTATAAACATGCCGGAAAGATTAGAGATTACAACATTACAAAGAAAGAATGGGTGCTTGATGGGGCAACTGTTATGTACGGTAGTGCTTCTGAACTGAGAGTCACACTTGAATATGATTTTTCGCAGGAGAAAGATTTTAGTTATAAAGGACTTTCAATGGACGAGATTATCCATCATCTTGCGGTATTTGTTTCAAGGTTATGGCAAATCCATATCTTCGGAGAAGGTAATACGAGAACAACGGCAGTGTTCTTCATTAAATATTTGAGGACACTTGGGTTTTCTACAACCAATGATATTTTTGCGGAAAATGTGTGGTATTTCAGAAATGCACTTGTCCGTGCAAACTATACGAACCTGCAAAAGGGTATTTACGAAACAACAGAGTATCTGGAAGCATTTCTCAGAAATCTGCTTTTGAACGAGAAAAATGAGCTTCATAATCGAAATCTTCATATAAGTGGACTTTTGAACGAAGAAAAAGTGGACATTGGGGATACAAAAGTGGATATTGAAAGTGTACTTTCCGAAAAAGGCAGCGACTTCTCAGCAAAAACGACGGTTCATATCCATAGACTCTTTGAAAAGTTTGGTTTTGATGAGGTGTTTGGAAGAAGTGCAGTTATGGAAATTCTTGAACTGAAAGGTTCAGGTGCTTCAAAACTTCTTTCCAATTTGGTACAGGCAGATATTATTGAACCAGTATCTGGTCATGGAAAAGGAAAATATAAATTTAAGAAATAATTAGAAAATTCCAAGGAGCGATCTGAAACTGTTATAACTGGAGTTTCAGAAGGTGTGTTAGCTGGTTTTTCTTGAGTAGTGTTCTTACTCGCTGGTGCAATGAGAATTTGCTGGGTTTATGGACCAGTTAGTCTATGAAAAATAGGTTAGTTTCATGCAAAAATTGATAGACCTGAATTGAGCAGAGACAGAGGCAGAGTGTTTGATGAAATAGAAGATGGAACAATTACAATTGAGAAAATAGAATCATCTGGTCCTGTGTCAAGATTTAGCACAAAATAAAATGAGAAGTTCTGCCACTAAGCTGCGGACAGAGAACAGACCCTCTCATACATTTTTTCGAAGTCGTTAGGAGACATATAGTCGCGGTGGCTGTGAATCCTAATGGTATTATAAAAGGTTTCAATATACTCAAATACAAGCCTATAGGCATGTTTGTAGTTAATGATATGAAATCTGTTAAGCCATAGGCAATACGGCGAATGGTCATCCTACTGTCGGCATCGGTTGATTTTGTGGTATTATCTTCTCGTAAGTCGTTAATAAGTTGCGGAAAGTAAATAGAGAGCGATTTTTGGATAAATCATTGATTGAGAAAAACGAAAGAGGGGAGAGCACATGATTGAGAATAATCCGAATACACCGGAAGGATGGCTTTATATAGGAGATGACAAAGTACGTTATGCTTTGGGAGAACCTGGCAGTTACAATTTACTTGTAATTGGTCTGAATCCTAGTACAGCGATACCGGATAAGCCAGATCCTACAATAAAACGAATAAGAAAGATTGCTGAAAGAGAGAATATGGAAGGCTGGATCATGATAAATCTTTATCCGGTGAGAACACCGAAACCCTATGAATTGCCGCTTACGATTGATGAAGCCATAGCAAAGAAAAATATCGAAGTGATCAAATGGATAGAGCAACAGTATAGGATTCATTCTGTTTATGCGGCATGTGGATCCAATATTGAAAAATGTGGGTATCTGGTGGATGAATGCCAGAAAATTGTAGACTCCATACATACTGAATCTTGGTTTACTAGAGGAACGACAACATATGGTCATCCAAAACATCCGCTTTATGTTCCCTATGAAGAAAAAATGGAGTGGTTTCCAGTGCAGGACTATCTGTGGAACTTTGAGTGATATTTTAAACTAATATGATAGAAGGGAGTAATACTGTGGATTTATTATCAGAAAATAAACCGAATAATTCTGAACTTTGCTCAGTTCTTGATAAATTAATATCTAGCTGGGAATCTGAAGTGGTTGAATTTAAAGAAGCGGGAAAAGATTATGATAAGAATAAAATTGGTCAATATTTTTCTGCGATTAGTAATGAATCCAACCTTAAAGGGTTGCAACATGGCTGGTTAGTTTTTGGTGTTAGAAATAAAGATAGGGTAATTGTTGGATCAGATTATAGAAATAATAAAGGTCTTGATGCACTCAAACAAGAAATTTCAATGGGGACAACAGGTGGAATATCGTTTATAGAAATATATGAAGCGTATCCGATGGTAGATGGTGAAAAGAAAAGAGTAATCCTTTTTCAAATACCAGCAGCAACAACGGCAACACCTACAGGGTGGTATGATCATTTTTATGGTCGAAATGGAGAATCATTAGGAGCATTGTCTGTTAATGAAATAGATCGAATAAGAGGACAGGAAAAGAAGGATTGGTCTAAGCAAATAGTTCCCGGAGCGGAAATTAAGCATCTTGATAAAAACGCCATTAATCTCGCGAGAGATAATTATAAGAAAAAAATGAATAAACCATATATTAGTGAAGAAGTTGATCATATGTCGGATGAACAATTTTTAACAAAACTAAAATTGGTTATTGATGGAAAGATTACTAATGCAGCGATGCTTTTATTGGGCAACGAAGATTATGATTATTTGTTTAAAACAGTTCCAGAGGCAGCATGGAGAGTATATGATTCAAAGAATGATGTTAGTGATTATGAAATATTTAAGATTCCATATATTACATTGAGTGAACGATTGTTTGGAAAAATAAGAAATCTTACCTATCGCTATATGCCGAATCAGCTTACATTGTTTCCAACAGAGACAAAGCAATATGATATGTGGTTGCTAAGAGAATTATTAAACAACTGTATTGCACATTCAGAGTATACTTATGGTGGTAGAATATACTTGAATGAATTTGAAGACAGAATTATTTTGACAAATCCTGGATCCTTTTTGCCGGGGAAAATAGAACCAGTATTAAACCCAGGATATAATCCTCCATTTTATCGTAATCAGCTATTAGCAGAAACAATGGTTAAATTAAATATGATTGATTCTCAGTCAACAGGAATAAGAAGAGTATTTAGAATACAGAAAGAGAGATATTTCCCATTACCAGATTATGATTTGTCAAATAGACAGCAAGTAAAAGTGTGTATATATGGACGAATTCTTGATGAAAATTATTCACAAATATTGTTCAAAAATCCAGATTTTGATTTAGAAACTGTATTTTTAATTGATTGTGTTCAAAAGGGCATTAGAATTGACAAATCTGCAGTGAAATACTTAAGAAAGTTAAAAGTAATAGAAGGAAAAGTTCCTAATATATTTTTATCTGCGACAATATCAGAAACAATTGGAGAAAAAGACCAATATGTGAAGAACAAAGCTTTTGACGATCAATATTATAAGGATTTGATAGTTAAATATTTAGAGCAATATGGAAGTGCAAAGAAAAAGGATATTCGAACATTATTATGGGATAAGCTTCCAGAAATTATGGAAGATAAGCAAAAAGAGGATAAAGTGAGAAATTTACTCTCGTCTATGCGAAAAAAGGGAATTATAACTACTACTTCTAAAAATCAGCAGAAGTCTTCTTGGGTTTTAGTAGATAAAACTATACAAGACAAATAAAAATTACACAAGATTTTAAACAAGAAAAATGACCGATAGGGGTAAAAAACCCGAAAAATAAGGATTTTTCCTTGTTTAAAATAAAAATCAAAATCAGAATTTAAGACAAGAAAAATAAGATTTAAGGCATAGCACATATCTGATTATTGTTTTTTCATTGGTTTTTCTCCCTCATTATTAATTATGATCAAAAGATGTTCACTGCTGTCAAGCTGGACAACTGCCATGAGATCGGCATTGGAATCCCGGTTCACACAATTCCTGAAAACGACCGGGTCTGTGAGAAAAGGCAGCAGCTGATCCAGCTTTTCGTAGGTTTCACGGACACTGGCTTCCACAGCATCAAGATCAGTTCCGGGTTTGAATTTTAACAGAACACAGTGTGTCATATTGGTTTTCTCCTTTTTGCGTAGTATACTTATGTATAATTATACAAACGGATTATACTGCAAGGGGAGTAGGCCAACAAGTATCCAAAAGGGTACCATTGGCACGAAATAAGGGAAAATGAACTATACATATATTGTAAAATGCAGTGATAAAACCTTCTATACAGGCTGGACAAATGACCTGGAAAAGAGAATAGAAATGCATAACAGTGGAAAGGGAGCCAAATATACGAAAGCACGGCTGCCGGTAGAGCTGGTGTATTATGAAGCTTTTGACACAAAAGAAGAAGCAATGAGCCGGGAGTGGCATATCAAGAGGCTTTCCCGGTCAGAAAAACAGAAGCTGATCGAGGCAGCAGACTTAAAGAAGCTGTGATCTGATCAGGAACCTGCATTGAAAGTCAGAGGAGTAGATAAGAGCTTTTGAAAAGGAATACGATCTCCTTCTGGAAGAGCTGGAAGCTGCGGATATTCTGGAGAAACATTTCAATATTTCATAAGAGAGGACAAAGAATCATGATGAAGTATAAGGGAGGCTATTTTCGTTTACTGACATGGCTGGTGAAAAAGCCAATGTACCGTAAGTACGGAAAGGAAAAGACCAGAAAGTGGATCCGGGAGTCCAATGCGGTCTACAGAAAAATGCTGGAGGAATCTGATGATATCGGATCTGACAATCCCATGGCCGGCAATACCTATATGGGCTATGTATTCATGGCAATCTGGAAAGCGGCTGACGGAGAGATCAAAGTGGAGGATTTCAAGAAGGTAACCCAGGAAATGATGGATCGTCCCCTTGTGAAGATCATAAAGGGCGGAAATGACATGAACCGCAAAGAGGATGTGGAAAAGATGAGCAACATGCTTCACGCTGCGGATGCCTGGCAGAAGGCACATCCGGAGTATGCAGAAAAATCCTGGGATTTCCATTTCGATGAAACAAAGCACAAAGACGGGTTTTATTATTACTTTACCAGATGTCCTATGGAAACTTATGCAAGGGAGCATGGCTTTATGGAGGTGCTTCCAGTATGCTGCGATCTTGATTACTGTACAGCAAAGCTGCGTCATGCCAGGCTGATCCGGGATAAGACACTGGCAGATGGCTGTGATATGTGCGAGTACTGGTTTGTGGGCGATCAGGTGAAGAACCCACAATAGGAAGAAAGGCAGATCAGAGATGCTTGGAAATACAAAGGGAAGACTTCTGAACAAATATGTACCGGATTATGTGCTGTACGATCTGGAGACCACGGGGATTTCCTGCAATTATGATGAAGTGATTGAAATATCTGCTATCCGGGTCAGAAATGGCAGCGTGGACGAAGAGTTTTCATCTCTGGTGAATCCGGGGCGACCGATTCCCTATGCAGCAAGCAGCGTCAATCATATCACAGATGATATGGTGGCCGGATCACCGGACTTTGCAGAGGTCTTACAGGAATTTCTTGATTTTGCTGGGGATGATGTACTGGTCGGTCATAACATCAATGGCTTTGATATGAAATTTCTTTACAGAGACTGTGAAAGATTCTTTGGACAGATGTTGGCTAACGATTATGTGGATACCCTGAAGCTTTCACGGATCTGTATTCCGGGACTTTCTCATTACAGACTGGGAGATCTGGCAGAATATTACGGATTTTCAACAGAAGGGGCACATCGTGCACTGAATGACTGCCGGATGAACCAGCAGATCTATGAAGAACTGGGAAAGGTACTGCGAAATGCCGGAAAACCATATGCAATGAGGGAAAGAGCTGGAACTGGTGCCAGAATGACTGGAAATGAAGGAGTTGTCTTGAACGGGGAAGGAATTAAAATCTGCCCGGTATGTGGACAGATCATGAAAAAACGGAACGGAAGATATGGGGAATTCTGGGGCTGCACAGGCTTTCCTCTTTGCAGACATACGGAGAAAATCTGAATATGGAAAAATTGTATGACAGGGATATCAGGGAGCCCCTGTTCGAATTCCTGGAGGAAACCTATGGAAGGATCCGGATTCTGGAAGAAAAAACCATGGGGAAATCCAGAGCAGATATTGTTATGGTGACACCGGAGTACCTGTATGGGATCGAAATCAAGAGTGATGCTGATACTTACGCAAGACTTGCCAGGCAGGTAAAGGATTATGACAGCTATTACGATTATAATATAGTAGTTGTGGGATCCAGCCATGCGCTTCATATTGAAGAGCATGTTCCGGATTACTGGGGGATCATTACCGTCGAGGTAATAGAGAACTGCTTTGATTTTTATATTCTCCGAAAAGCTGCGGCGAACCCGAAGATGAAGTGGAAACGGAAACTGGAAATTCTCTGGCGGCCGGAGCTGGCCCAGTTACAGGAATGGAATGCCATGCCGAAGTATAAGGAGAAAAGCAAGTCTTTTGTGACAGAAAAGATTCTGGAACGGATTCCGGAGAAGATAGATGAAGAGATGCTGAGGCAGCAGATCAGTGAGCTTCTGATGGAAAGAGACTATAATGCTGTAGCGGAAACGCTGGCAGAATACCGAAAGGGAGAAATCCAGAAAAGACTGGAAAAAGAAGAGGATCCGCAGAAACGGGTGGAGCTGCCGGCACAGCAGATGGCCAGTAAAAAACAACTGAGAGGAAGGAAAAGACGCAGACGGACCAGAAGAATGTGGTAATGGACTGTGCAGAGGAGGAAAAGAAAAATGAGCTTGATCAGTGGAATTCATCATGTGGCATTCAAGTGCAGAAATGAAGAGGAATATAAGGAAACCATACATTTTTATAAGGATGTACTTGGCCTTACTGTGGCAAGAAGCTGGGAGACAGGCACCATGCTGGATACAGGAGAAGGCCTGATCGAGATTTTTAACAATGGAGAGGATCCTAAGGAACAGGGCGTTATCCGGCATTTCGCACTGGAAACGGAGGATGTGGAGTCTTGCGTGAGAGTAGTCAGGGAAGCGGGCTATGAAGTGTTTATAGAACCCAAGGATATCGTGATCGCATCAGAGCCGCCATTCCCGGCAAGGATCGCATTCTGCAGAGGACCCCTTCAGGAAGAAATTGAATTTTTTCAGGAAAAGAAATAGAGAAATCGTTTGAAAATCGGATTGACGATTCAGAGCCGGAGTGTTAAGATAGAGCTACAAAATAGAGTGTTATCGTATAAACGGTTCACCTGTTAATAAGTTTATCAAAAAAGCAACCTACTTGTGGTGAGGGCGGTTGCTTTTTTGATGCTTATGTTTCTGACCGGTTTGTATGATACTGATAATTGTGACAATTTTATGGATGCGTGTATACTCCACCCAAACCATGGCAGAATAATCAGAAACAGGAGGTTTTTGAGATGGTAGAATCTGGAAAAAGAATGGAACAGCTTAAGTCATATCTGCGCAGGTTATCTGAGGGAGAGATCCTTGACAGTGTCCGTGCGGATTTTATGAGAGAATTTAAAGACGTAGATGCTGTAGAGATCATGGAAGCAGAGCAGCAGATGATCAAAGAGGGGATGTCGATTACAGAGGTGCAGAAGCTCTGCGATATTCATTCAGCCCTGTTTCACGGCGCCACGCTGGAGGAGAAAATTGCGAATGCGAGACAGCCGGTGGATGTGACATCTCTTCGGGAAGAAAGAGCAGAGAAAACCAGGAAACTGGTGGAGACAACGGGGCATCCGCTCTTTACGCTGACACAGGAAAATGAAGCGCTTGAGAAGGTTATTGCCAGAATCAGAGAGCAGCTTGACCGGAAAGTGACAGAGGCAGCAGGCACTGGAACAGCAGTAAATGGCAGTAGAAATACAGGAGAAAATGCAGTCAGCAGGGAACTTTTATCAGAAATCCGGGAGCTTGCGATCCATTATGCCAAGAAGGGGGATCTTTTATATCCTCTGTTGAAAGTAAAATATGGAATATCAGGTCCGTCTGATGTGATGTGGACGACAGATGACGAGATCCGGGATGAATTATCCGGCCTTGCGAAAGCAAAGGGACAGGATGAAGCGTGGAAACAGCGTATGGAGCGTGCCATGACACGGGCAGAGGAAATGATCTACAAGGAAGCCAATATTCTGTTTCCTAACTGTGCAGTTCATTTTACAGAAGAAGAGTGGATCGGAATCTATCAGGATGCGAAGGATTATGATGTCTGTCTGTCGGTTGAACCAAAGAGCTGGGAGAGGGCAGAGAAGATCCTGCAGGAGAGAACAGCGTGTCAGAGAGAATCCGATGACGGGGAGATCGTGATGGCAGGCGGGCATCTGGAAGTAGAAGAACTGGAAGCCATGCTGAACACGATCCCGATGGAAATTACCTTTGTAGATGTGGAAAATAAAAACAGGTTTTTTAATGAAGGACATAAGGTATTTAAGCGTCCTGCCATGGCGCTGGGGCGGGAAGTATTTTCCTGTCATCCACCGAAAGTGGAGCAGCAGGTACGCCGGATCATTGAAGAGTTTCGGGCGGGTACGCTGGATGAGGTGCCGGTGTGGATGAATAAAAACGGCAGGATCATGCTGGTGAAATATATGGCAGTCAGAGACAGGAATGGCCGGTATATAGGTACTCTTGAACTGGTACAGGACATGGAGTTTGCAAGAGAGTATTTTGAAAGAAAACATGACTGAAGAGGCAACAGGAATGACAAAAGAAGTGCAGGCAAATAAATACGAAATTGATATGTGCAACGGAACGATCATGGATAAGCTGATTTCGTTTTCCCTGCCGCTGATGCTGTCAGGGATCCTGCAGCTTTTGTTTAATGCAGTGGATATTGTAGTGGTTGGACGCTTCACCGGCAGTCAGGCACTGGCGGCAGTGGGATCCACTACTGCCCTGATCAATCTGTTCATCAACCTTTTTATCGGTGTTTCGCTGGGAGCCAATGTGCTGGCCGCCAGATATTATGCAGCAGGGAAGCAGAAGGAAATGTCAGAAACAGTACACACAGCGATGCTGTTTGCCCTGATCAGCGGATGTGTCATGGTTCTTGCAGGACTGTTTTTTTCGAGAGGTGCACTGGAGCTGATGGATACACCGGATGATGTGATCAGTCAGGCAGCTCTTTATATGAAGATCTATTTCATGGGAATGCCCTTTTTCATGCTTTATAATTATGGGGCTGCAATCTTAAGGGCAGTAGGTGATACGAAGAGGCCGCTGCTGTTTCTGGTTATTTCAGGAACAGCCAATGCGGCTCTGAACCTGCTCCTGGTCATTGTCTTTTCCATGGGAGTGGCGGGAGTAGCAGTCGCAACGGTGATCTCCCAGTGTATTTCCTGTGTAATGGTATTATCCTGTCTCATCCGGACAGAAAGCAGTTATCAGCTTTCTCTTAAAAAGCTTCGGATCCGCCCGGCTTATCTTCTGCAGATCTTTCAGGTGGGGATCCCGGCAGGAATACAGAGTACAGTGATCACTTTTTCTAATGTGCTGCTGCAGTCTTCCGTGAATTCCTTCGGTTCTACGGCGATGGCGGGCTATACTGCAGCCAACAATATTTTCGGATTTCTGTACACGTCGATAAACTCTGTTTCACAGGCATGTATGAGCTTTACCAGCCAGAATTATGGCGCAGGGAAGAAAAAGAGGATGGATCTGGTGCTTCGGGACTGCCTGATCCTGACGGTGGTGATTGGGCTTCTGATGGGCGGAGGTGCCTATCTTTTCGGACCGGAGCTGTTACATATTTATACCTCTGACGAGGCAGTAATTGCCTGTGGCATGGAAATTCTTCTTTATACTACGGTCACGTATTTTTTGTGTGGGATCATGGATCTGATCCCGGGAGCACTGCGTGGAATGGGACGGTCTGCAGTGCCAATGCTGCTGTCTGTTATCGGAACAGTAGGAACCAGGATTATCTGGATCTATCTGATCTTTCCGGCACACCGCTCTTTGGCAGTACTGTTTATCTCCTATCCGGTTTCCTGGCTGGCGACTATCATCATGCAGGCTGCCTGTTTCTTCTTTGTAAGAAGGAATGTTCACAGTAAAATGAAATGATAAATGTTTTTTCATTTACCCCTTTTTTTAGATTGAAAAAAGGGGTAAAATATTCTGATATAGTGTATGCGGGAAAAGACAGAAGAAATACAGGCAGAATACTGCGGCAGAAAGGATCATGATATGTCAATTGACAGAGTGAGGGAATATTTTAAACAATATGGAATGGGAGACAGAATACTGGAATTTCCGGTATCCAGTGCGACGGTAGAGCTGGCGGCACAGGCACTTGGCTGTGAACCATGCAGAATTGCCAAAACCTTATCATTTATGGTAGGGGAGGAGCCTGTTCTTATTGTCATGGCAGGAGATGTTAAGATCGACAATGCAAAGTATAAAGCTAAATTTGGGAAGAAGGCAAAAATGCTGACAATGGATGAGGTAGTACCGCTGATCGGCCATGCTGTTGGAGGAGTATGTCCCTTTGCAGTAAATGAGGGTGTTAGCACATATCTGGATGAATCATTGAAGCGCTTTCCTACGGTATTTCCTGCCTGCGGAAGCAGTAACAGTGCCATTGAACTGAATATGGAGGAGCTGGAAAGGTTTTCCAGCAGTAAAGAGTGGATTGATGTAACTAAGGTAATATAAGGGAGATAGGATAAGCTATGTCAGAAAAAAGAGGTTCATTTAAAAGCAGCTTTGGGTTTGTTGCAGCCTGTATTGGTTCGGCAGTGGGAATGGGAAATATATGGATGTTTCCAACAAGGGTATCACTTTATGGAGGAGGCTCCTTTCTGATCCCATATGTTGTTTTTGTAATCCTTATTGGATTTACCGGTGTGACAGGAGAAATGAGTTTCGGACGTGCGGCAAGATCGGGTCCGGTAGATGCTTTTGGTATTGCCTGTGAGAAAAAGGGAAAAAGGAAGATAGGAGAAATACTGGGAATGATCCCCGTGCTTGGCTCTCTTGCCATGGCGATCGGCTATACAGTAGTCATGGGATGGATTCTGAAGTATACAGCAGAGGCACTTACCGGTTTTTCCATGGATAGTGCAGAGGAATATGCAGCAGCCTTTGGAGAGATGGCATCGGCATTTGGAAATGATGGATGGCAGATCATAGCGCTGATTCTTTGTATGGTGATCCTGATGCTCGGTGTGGGGCACGGAATAGAAAAAGCTAATAAGGTAATGATGCCGGCATTCTTTATACTGTTTGTGATCCTGGCAGTTTATGTAGCCTTTCAGCCTGGGGCAAGGGAAGGGTATCAGTATATTTTCCGTATCGATCCGGCAGCCTTAAAGGATCCTGCAACATGGATATTTGCCCTTGGACAGGCATTCTTTTCCCTGTCAGTAGCAGGAAATGGAACCCTGATCTATGGTTCGTATCTGCCAGATCAGGAGGATATCCCGGCATCTGCAGGAAGAGTAGCGTTTTTCGACACGCTGGCGGCTCTTCTGGCAGCTCTTGTGATCATTCCGGCAATGGCCATGACAGGGGCACAGCTGGATCAGGGAGGTCCGGGTCTTCTGTTTATTTATCTTCCCAATCTGATCCATACCATGGCAGGGGGAAGCGTGATCATGATCGTATTTTTCGTAGCGGTATTCTTTGCAGGAATGTCATCCCTGATCAATCTGTATGAGGCACCGATCGCCACAGTACAGGAGAAGCTTAAGCTCGGAAGAGTGCCAGCCTGTGCGCTGGTTGGCGGCATCAGTGTGATCATTTCCCTGGTCATCCAGGGAATCGTATCAGACTGGATGGATGTGCTGTCCATTTATATCTGTCCTCTGGGAGCAGGACTTGCCGGGATCATGTTCTTCTGGGTTCTAGGAAAGAGTTACGTGGAGGAGCAGGTTAACAGGGGAAGAGAAAGGAAATATACGAAAGTATTTTATCCGATCTGTAAATACATTTATATTCCGGTTTGTATTCTTGTACTGGTTCTTGGCATTGCACTGGGAGGAATTGGCTGATGCAGATAATGGACTATATCAATGCCCACAGAATGGATGAGAATCCCTGCGAATGTGTGATCCTGCCGGATGGCAGCGTGGAGGAGCCGACACCCTCCCACATCGAAAAGCTGGCACAGATAGCTGGAGAGGATAAGATTTCGATCAATAAAAAAATGGACAAAAACATGGAGCCGCTTCTTTTTATGGTGGAATATACAGGCTGCATGCTGGTGTGGCAGACGCGGGTGGTCGTGCCTTCCAGTCCTACCGCCAAACAGGAGGAGGCGTTGGAAACACTGTACTTTGCAGCAATGCTTTCGCCGAATTACCTGCGGGAACAGGTGGGGGAGAATTATGTGGAATGTGTAAAAAGAAGCAGGAATGAGCAGAAATAATAGGGGAAATAGTAATTAATAGGGAAAGGGGATTATATTGAATTTAGAAGAGTATCAGAAACTTTGCAGCGGGTCAAAACTTATATGGACGCAGCATTGTCTGGAAAGGATGCAGGAAAGAGATATTAGCAGAAATGATGTAAAAAACGGTATATTGACAGGAGAAATCATAGAAGAGTATCCGGATGACTTTCCTAACCCAAGCTGTCTGATTTTTGGCTATACAATGGGGAACAGGATTTTGCATATTGTGGCTGGATGTGATACTATAAATATATATATTATTACTGCATATTATCCGGATACGAAGAAGTTTGAAGCAGATTTAAAGACGAGGAGAAAGGGATGATGATTATGTGTATGTATTGTAAGAACAGTTCAACAATAAACAGCACTACTACGCATGTTGTGAATTACAAGAACTGCATTATCGTGGTAAAAAATGTTCCTTGTCTGGAATGTGATCAGTGTGGTGAAAAATATTATACAGATGAAGTAGCGGAAAAACTGGAGTATATTGTAAACATGGCAAAAAAGTTAATGCAGGAGATTGCTGTAATAGATTACAGGCAGGCTGCGTAATTGCCGGACAGAAGTATAATGGCGGAGGAGTATTCCCCCGCCATTTATTAAATTCTATAGAGGAAAGTATTGTCTTGAAGCGGAGGAAACTTAGATGAAGGTATTAGTTGTAGTGGATATGCAGAATGATTTTATTGACGGAGCACTGGGAACAAAGGAAGCAGAGGCGATCGTTCCTTTTGTAGCAGATAAGATCAGAAATTTTGATGGTATGGTTCTGTCAACCAGAGATACTCATTTTGAAAATTATCTGGAAACGCAGGAAGGAAAGAATCTGCCGGTAAAGCATTGTATTAAAGGAACCAATGGCTGGCAGATCAGAAAGGAAATAGCAGAGCTGGTTTCAGAAGAGCCTGTTGATAAACTGACATTTGGCAGTGACAGACTGCCGGAGAGACTACGGAAGCTGGCAGATCAGGAGCCGATAGAAAGCATAACACTGGTTGGACTCTGTACGGATATCTGTGTTATTTCCAATGCCATGGTAATAAAGGCATTTTTCCCGGAGGTTCCCATTATTGTGGATGCAAAGTGCTGTGCAGGTGTTACACCGGAAAGTCATACACAGGCGCTGAATGCCATGAAGGTATGTCAGATCCAGATTGAGAATGAATAAATATGTGGAAGATCAGACAGATTTTTGATGGTGAATATGGCTGTGAAGAAAGGATGCCAGGAGAAGAAATGAAATGCCTTGTTGTGCTGGAGAATGAAGAGTGCCTGACAAAAGAGGTTATGGCAGAAGACAAATTCCTGACAGAAAACGGTCTGAATGAGGGAGATATCTGGCCGGAACAGTGATATTTTGGCGCCGGCTTTTTGGTGTAGCTTTATACTTCGAAAATTGACGAACAGACGGTTGATAAGTATAATATTTATATATTTGCAGAGCGTAAGAGATGGTGGGGAATTATGGGGATTTTCACAAAACCGGAAGTGGTGATTCTGAAAGGAACCAGTGATGCACAGGCATATCTGGAAAAGTTGGAATTGCTTCAGAAAAAAGCAGAAGGAACTGCACTTGAGCAGATCCAGAAGGAAATTGCAATTACAAAGGCAGGTATCCAGGGAGAAGAGAATATACTGTTTGAACTGAAAAACAGTAATATGGATATGTATGTGCTTCAGGATATTTATCTGGAAACCGGAGATGGTCTTGGAGCACAGATTGATTTCATTGTTGTAACAGCAAAGTTGAACTTTATTATTGAATGTAAGAATCTTTTTGGAAATATCGAAATCGATTCCAAAGGAAATTTTATCCGGACTATGGAATATGGTGGAAAGAAGCACAGGGAGGGCATTTATTCACCTATTACCCAGAATGAACGGCATATGGCTGTTTTAAAGGAATGCAGGGCAGAGAATAGAAATTTCCTGATGGGAGCATGGATCAGAAAGAATTTTGATCTTTGGAATAAATCACTGGTGGTACTGGCAAATCCCAAAACGATTGTAAATGACAGATTTGCCACAAAAGAAGTAAAGAATCAGGTGATTCGGGCAGACCAGTTAATTGGAACTATGAAGAAACTGATCAGTGAAAACAGGGAGCTTCCATCTACGAAAAAGGAAATGAAGGAGATTGCGGAAAAAATCCTGAGAAGAAACAAAGAGCAGCGCAAGGATTATGCTGAGAAATATGAAAAACTGGCAGAACAGACAGAAGACATATCAGAAGCAAATGACAGTAAAGCGGAAAGCATGAAAGCAGAGGAAACAGAGAATATTGTTTCCGGGGTCTGCCCCAGATGTGGCAGGGAACTGGTACTTCGAACTGCAAAAAAGGGAGACAAAGCAGGAATGCAGTTTTATGGGTGTTCCGGATTCCCAAAGTGCAGATATGTCAGGAATATGACAGAAAGCTAAGAAAGGTACAGTAGCAGATGACAGTGTTGGAATTCTTTGAAAATCTGATGCATCACATTGTAGAGGTTGCAATCCTCGTGTTTGAATTTATCGGTGTGATCGTAATTATCATCTCCGGACTGAAGGGCTTTTATTTTTATCTCCGCCGCAGACCGGATATGAAGCTTGCACTTGCGCAGGGGCTTGCCGTTGGACTGGAGTTCAAGCTCTGCAGTGAGATCCTGAAAACAGTAACAGTCCGGGATTTTAAAGAGATTGCTACAGTAGCGGGCATCATAGCGCTCCGGGCGGCACTGACATTTTTGATCCACTGGGAGATCAAGGAAGAGAAAGCAGAAGAAAAGGTGGAAGAGAAGACAACAAAGGAGTAGGCATGATCAAATTAGGATCCCATGTGGGAATGGCGGGAAAGGACATGTTCCTTGCTTCTGTGAAGGAAGCAGAAAGCTATGGTGCCAATGTCCTGATGCTCTATACAGGAGCCCCACAGAATACAAGACGAAAAGAAATCAAAGATCTGAATATCGAAAAAGGATGGGAATATGCGGCGCAGGCAGGCATTAACGAAATCGTTGTGCATGCGCCGTATATTATAAATCTGGCAAATACTGTGAAGCCGGAGACCTTCACACTTGCTGTAGAATTCCTGGAAAAGGAAATCATAAGGACTGCAGCTATGAGAAGTAAAATACTGGTGCTGCATCCCGGCTCCTGCCTGGATGCGGGTGTGGATGCCGGAACAGCCCAGATCGTTAAGGGATTAAATCAGGTGCTGGATCAGAATGAGGACGATGTTTTCATCGCACTGGAAACCATGGCCGGCAAGGGCAGTGAGATCGGCAGAAGCTTTGAGGAGCTTGCCAGGATTTATGAGGGGGTTCATAAAAAAGAGCGGCTCAGGGTATGCTTTGATACCTGCCACGTGAATGATGCCGGATATGATCTTTCATATGATTATGAAGGAGTATTCCAGCACTTTGATGAGGTGCTTGGACTTGGACAGATCGCAGTATTTCATATCAATGACAGCATGAATCCCTGTGGTACACATAAGGACAGGCATGCTAATATCGGAAAAGGATACCTTGGGGAAGAGGTACTGAAAAAGCTTGTCCACGATCCGAGATTTGAAGAAATACCGAAGATCCTGGAAACACCATGGCTGTGTGAGGAAGGTTCTGATAAGAAGACAATCCCGCCTTATAAGGAGGAGATCCGTCAGCTTTTAGGATAAGGGTAAAAGAAGGGAAGAAAACTAATTGGTACGGAGAAGATATATTCCGCTTAGAACAGCACACCCGGGAATGATCCTGGATCAGGCGATCATTGACAGAGCCGGTCGTGTGCTGATCGCAAGGAGAACACCACTTGAGGATTTTCATATTGAGGGTCTGAGAAAAATGGGGGTTGGCGGCATTTACATCCGTGAGGGGGAAGAAGATCCTGATCAGGAGGTAGAAAAAGAAGAACAGTCTCTGCCGGCAGCACTTCAGAAAACTTATGACAAGGTTAAAGTAAGGGATCCTGCCAGGGTTAAAATTTCAGAAAGTGTGCGGAAACGTGTGGCGCAGGGAGTACAATACCTGTATCAGGATACGAATTCTGCAGACTTTACCAATGCGTCCAGGAGTATCACAGATGATCTGCTGAAGGCTATTGAGGATAATGATGCAGTGGCGGTGGATATCGGTGCCCTACAGGTCAGTGATGAGTATACCTTTAAGCACAGCGTGGATGTGGCTACCATGGCCATGATCGTAGCAAGAAAATATGGACTGAATGATAATCAGGTCTATCAGATCGGTATCGCCGGACTTCTGCATGATATTGGAAAATCCAAAATCCCGAATGAAATCCTGAATAAAGCGGGTAAACTGACAGATGATGAGTTTACCATTATGAAAATGCACTCCACTTATGGCTATCATATCCTGGAGCCGAAGAAGGATATCTCGCAGGAGGTCAAACTCGGGGTACTGCAGCATCATGAAAAGATGAATGGAAAGGGATATCCCATGCAGGTGACCGGGGAGAAGATCCACCTGTTTTCCAGGATCATTTCAGTAGCTGATATTTATGATGCACTGGTGACAGAACGCCCTTATAAGAAACCCTTTTCTCCAAGGGCGGCAGTTGAGATGATCATGTCCATGACGGAAGAACTGGATATCAAAGTAATGAAATGCTTTATGGAAAGTGTGATCCTGTATCCGGTTGGCAGTGATGTCATGCTGAGTACAGGCGAAATGGCAAGGGTAGTAGAGAATCTGTCTTACGCTGTACTGCGGCCCAAGGTACTTGGCCTGCAGAACGGCAAGGTATATGATCTGGCCAATGATGTAAAGTGTGCGAATATTATTATTCTCTGACAGAAAGGCGATGGAATTATGTGTACGGCGGCAACTTATCGTACAAAAGATTTTTATTTTGGAAGAACACTGGATTATGAATTTTCCTACGGTGAGGAAATAACAGTGACACCAAGGAACTATCCTTTTTCTTTCCGGTATCTTCCGGAGAAAAGAAAGCATTATGCAATCATAGGCATGGCTCATGTGGAAGAGGATTATCCATTATATTATGATGCAGTCAACGAAAAGGGACTTGGCATGGCCGGGCTCAATTTCGTAGGGAATGCTGTTTATGGAGAAGTAAGGGAAGGAAAAGAGAATGTGGCAGTTTTTGAACTGATTCCATATATTCTTTCACAATGTGAAAATGCAGAAGAGGCAAGAGAACTCTTAGGAAAAATACAGATTACAGATACCAGATTCAAGGAACAGCTCCCAAATGGCAGACTGCACTGGATCATTGCAGATGAAAAGGAAGCCATTACTGTGGAGTCAGGCACTGAGGGACTTAAGATCTATGAGAATGCGCCAGGTGTCCTGACTAACAATCCACCCTTTCCCATGCAGATGTTCCAGCTGAACAATTATATGCAGCTCTCAAGCAGGCAGCCGGAGAATCTGTTTTCTGACCAGCTTTCCTTGGAAACTTACAGCAGAGGGATGGGAGCCCTTGGACTTCCGGGAGATCTTTCATCAGCATCCCGTTTTGTACGGGTGGCATTTACAAAGCTCCATGCCAGATCAGGAGAAGGGGAAGCAGACAGTGTAGGACAGTTTTTCCATATCCTTGGAAGCGTTGAGCAGACGAGAGGATGCTGCGAACTGGAGAATGGCAAATACGAAATTACCATTTATACCTCCTGCTGTAATGCAACAAAGGGCATCTATTACTACACGACTTATACGAACCGGCAGATCACGGCGGTTGACATGCACAGGGAGAAGCTGGATGGCACAGAACTGATCCGCTATCCCATGCTGGAGGAAGAACAGATCCGGTTACAGAACGCATAAGGGCTGCTGCCGGCAGAATATACACAGAAACTTATGAAACAGAGGCAGTGTATAGAATGAAAGAAATACAGATCAGAAAATACTGGGAAAAGGATATTCCTGCCATGGTGAAAATCTGGAATGAAGTGGTAGAGGATGGCATTGCATTTCCCCAGTTAAAGGTACTGACAGAAGAAAGCGGCAGAGAATTTTTCGCACAGCAGACATACTGCGGCGTAGCAGAGGGTGAGGCAGGAGAAGTACTTGGTCTCTATATCCTGCATCCCAACAATGTGGGAAGATGCGGACACATCTGTAATGCCAGCTATGCGGTAAGCAGAGAAAAAAGAGGACTGCACATCGGGGAGAAGCTGGTCAGGGACTGCATCAGACAGGCTCACGAAGAAGATTTCCGCATTCTGCAGTTTAATGCTGTTGTGGCTTCCAATGTCCATGCAAGACATTTATATGAAAGAATTGGATTCCATCAGCTGGGAATCATTCCGGGAGGCTTTCTGTTAAAGGACGGCACATATGAGGATATCTGTCCTTATTATATAGAGGTTTGAAGAAAAAAGGGTAGCGGTGGAGATACTTTTTCGCTATAATGAGACAGAGAGATAAAGAGATGAAGCTGCGAAAACAGCAGAATGGAGGCATTATGGAAATCGTATGTTTGGATCTTGAGGGTGTACTGGTACCGGAAATCTGGATCGCTTTTGCAGAGGAGACAGGGATCCCGGAGTTAAAGAGAACAACCAGAGATGAGCCTGATTATGATAAGCTGATGAAATACAGGATCGGCATTTTAAAGGAACATGGACTTGGACTGAAGGAGATTCAGGAGACTATTGAGAAGATCGATCCTCTGCCGGGAGCAAAAGAATTTCTCGATCAGCTCCGCAGCCTGACTCAGGTGATCATTGTCAGTGATACGTTTTCCCAGTTTGCAGGACCGCTGATGAAGAAGCTCGGCTATCCGACTATCTTCTGTAATTCTCTGGTAGTGGCACCGGATGGAGAGATCACAGACTTTAAGATGCGCTGTGAAAAGTCCAAATATACGACAGTAAAGGCTCTGCAGTCTATCGGCTATGATACGATCGCAAGCGGTGACAGCCACAATGATCTTGGCATGATCGAGGCCAGCAAGGCAGGCTTCCTGTTCCGCACAACAGATGCGATCAAACAGGAGTACCCGCAGTATCCCGCCTTTGAAACCTATGATGAGCTGCTTGCAGCGATCAAAGAAGTGATTGCCTAAAGACCGAAGAATCCTGCTTGCAGGATTCTTTTTTTTACACTTTACCTATTGACATGGTAGGCGAATAGGAATACTATCTCCATAGATGAAAAAAGGAGGAACACCGCACAATGGTAATTTCTTCAAAAGGAAGATATGCACTGCGGATCATGGTCTATCTGGCAGGAAAGCCGGAAGGAGAATATGTACCGCTGAAGGAAATATCCGAGAAGGAAAATATTTCACAGAAATATCTGGAAAGTATTGCGACAGTCCTGTCCAAGGGACATCTGATCGAGGCAGCAAGTGGTCATAAGGGCGGCTATCACCTGTCAAGGAAACCGGAGGAGTACAGTATAGGAGAGGTACTCCGTATGACAGAGGGAAGTCTGGCACCGGTGGCCTGTCTGAAGGAGGATGCGGGGCATTGTGATCAGGCAGATCTGTGTTATACGCTGCCAATCTGGCAGGGACTTGCCGATGTCATCAATAATTATCTGGATTCCATTTCCTTAAAGGATGTGGCAGACAGTGCACAGAATATGGAAAACAGTCAGGACATTCCTGACAAGAAGGAGGAGTAATTATGGAAGAAAAGCATTTGCTTACGGTGAAGGATCTGCATGTAAATGTGGAAGATAAAGAGATCCTGCACGGTGTGGATCTTACGATCAATAAAGGGGAGACTCATGTACTGATGGGGCCGAACGGAACCGGCAAGTCGACCCTTGGCTACGCCCTGATGGGAAATCCGAGATACAGTGTCACAGAGGGTGAGATCTGGTTTCAGGGAAAGAATATAACAGAGGAAGCAGTGAATGAGAGAGCGAAGGATGGTATCTTCCTTTCCTTCCAGAATCCGCTGGAGGTACCGGGTGTTACCTTAAGCGCCTTTATCAGAAGCGCCCTGGAGCAGAAGACCGGCAAGCGGATCCGCCTCTGGGATTTCAAGAAGGAGCTGGCAAGAACCATGGAAATCCTGCAGATGGATCCTTCCTATGCAGAGCGTGACCTGAATGTGGGATTTTCAGGTGGTGAAAAGAAAAAGGCAGAGATCCTGCAGCTTCTGATGCTGAAGCCTTCCCTTGCCATTCTGGATGAAACCGATTCCGGTCTTGATGTGGATGCGGTCCGCACTGTTTCAAGGGGAATCGAGGAATATCAGAAGAACTGTGACGGTGGTCTTCTGATCATTACCCACAGCACAAGGATCCTGGAGTATCTTTCCGTGGATGATACCCATGTGATGGTAGAAGGAAAGATCGTGAAGACAGGAGATGCATCCCTGGTAGATGAGATCAATGAAAAGGGATTCAAAGAGGTAACATTATGAAAGAAAAAAGTCATGTAGAGGATATAGACAGAAGCATCTATGATTTCCGGGATGAAGAGAAGGATGCTTACCGGATCAATGCCGGTCTGACATCTGAGATCGTGGAAAAGCTGTCCAAAGAAAAGCATGATCCGGCGTGGATGGAGCTGTTTCGTCTGCAGTCCCTGCAGATTTATAATCAGATGCCGGTTCCAGACTGGGGACCGTCCATAGAAGGACTGAACATGGATCAGATCGTGACCTATGTCAGACCGAATACCAAAATGCAGGCCAAGTGGTCTGATGTACCGGAGGATATCAAGAATACCTTTGAACGTCTCGGTATCCCGGAGGCAGAGAGAAAGTCCCTGGCAGGTGTCGGTGCCCAGTATGATTCTGAGCTGGTCTATCATAATGTAAGAGAAGAGGTAGCAGCGCAGGGTGTTGTTTATACAGATATGGAAAGTGCACTGAACGGTGAATATGCCGATATGGTGAGGAAGCACTTTATGAAGCTGGTCAAGCCAAATGACCACAAATTTGCAGCCCTTCACGGCGCCGTATGGTCAGGCGGTTCCTTTGTTTATGTACCAAAGGGTGTATCCGTAGAGATTCCGCTGCAGTCCTATTTCAGACTGAATGCACCGGGAGCCGGACAGTTTGAGCATACCCTGATCATTGTGGATGAGGGAGCAGATCTGCATTTCATAGAAGGCTGTTCTGCACCGAAGTACAATGTAGCCAATCTCCATGCAGGATGTGTGGAGCTGTTCGTAGGAAAGAATGCAAGACTGCGTTACTCCACGATTGAGAACTGGTCCAAGAACATGTACAATCTGAATACCAAGAGAGCACTGGTAGAAGAGGGAGGAACCATCGAGTGGGTTTCCGGATCCTTCGGTTCCCACGTATCCTATCTGTATCCCATGAGTATCCTGAAGGGAAAGGGTGCCAAAATGGAATTTACCGGTATTACCTTTGCCGGAAAGGGACAGAACCTGGATACCGGTGCCAAGGTCGTACACAGCGCACCGGATACCAGCTCCTATATGAATACCAGATCCATTTCCAAGGATGGAGGGATCAGTACCTTCCGTTCTTCCGTAGTGGTGACAAAGGAAGCAAAAAATGCCAAGTCAGCAGTTTCCTGCCAGTCTCTGATGCTGGATTCCATTTCCAGATCGGATACCATACCGGCAATGGATATCAGGACCAAGGATGCCAATATCGGACACGAGGCCAAGATTGGCAGTATCAGTGACGAAGCAGTATTTTATCTGATGAGCAGAGGCATGAGCGAAGAGGATGCAAGAGCCTGTATCGTCAGCGGATTTGCCGACAATGTTTCCAAGGAACTCCCGCTGGAATACGCAGTGGAGATGAACAATCTGATCCGCCTGGAAATGAAGGGCAGCATCGGATAAGGGAGGATAATAATGGAGCAGAACAGAGAGATCAAGATCAATCAGCTTCCTTCCAAAACCTGGCACTGGCTTCATGTGAATGAAGCTGTTGTTACGGTGCCGGAGAAGATGGAAGAAGCAGCTATCAAAATAGAAGAAACAGATCAGCTTGTAAAAGTAAAGGTGGTAGCAGGGGAAGGCAGCCTTCCTGTGAAAGCAGAAGCCGGAAAAGAGATCACTGTCGTAGAGCAGCTTGGCAGTCCGGAAGAAAAGGAAACTGGAATGCTGAAATTCCACACGGAGCTGGAGCTTCAGGAAAACAGTCATATCCATCTGATCCAGCTATGTATGCCCTCAGAAGGACAGACACTGATCAATAAGGTTACGGCAAAGGCAGAAAAGAATGCCAGGGTATCTGTAACTCAGCTTTTCCTTGGAACAGGGAATACCTACAGTGAAGTGAATGCAGGACTTCTTGGCAGGGAAGCAGATCTGACAGCAAAGATCGGATATTTCCTGCAGAAAGAGCAGAAACTGGATATTAACCTGATCGCTGATCACAGAGGGGAAAAGACGACCTGTGATATTACGGCAGAAGGAACCCTGAAGGACAAGGCACAGAAGCTCTTCCGTGGAACCATTGACTTCAAAAAGGGTGCCTGCGGAGCAAAGGGCAGTGAGGTAGAGGAGGTACTGCTTCTTTCAGATGATATCGTCAATAAGACCATACCGCTGATCCTCTGCGCAGAGGAGGATGTGGAAGGTAACCATGGGGCAACTATTGGAGAGCTGGATGAAGAGACACTGTTTTACTTTGCAGCAAGAGGCATAGGCAGGAAAACAGCAGAAAATATGATGGCAAGAGCAAAGCTTGAAAAGCTCTGCCCTGAGATACCGGATGAGGAAACCAGGCAGCTTGTGATGGAGCAGCTTGAAAAGCTTATGCCTGAGACAGCAAGGGAGGAAAATGCAGATGAAGCGTGATTACAGAGAAGATTTTCCCCTGCTGATGCAGAATGAGACAGCCTATCTTGATAATGCGGCAACAGCCCAGCGTCCGGCTTGCGTGATCGAGCGGGAAAAAGCCTTCTACGAAACAGAGAATGCCAATCCCATGAGAGGGTTCTATCCTTTAAGCCTTGCAGCGACAGAAAGCTATGAAGAGGCGAGAAAAACCGTGCGTGATTTCCTGAACGCAGCCCACACAGAAGAGATCATTTTTACCAGAAATACAACAGAGAGCCTGAACCTTGTGGCATACAGCTATGGCCTTACCAATCTGAAGCCGGGAGATGAGATCGCCGTATCCATTATGGAGCATCACAGCAATCTCCTGCCATGGCAGATGACAGCCAGGATGACAGGGGCAAAGCTCCATTTCCTTGAGTGTGAACAGGATGGCACCCTTACAGAGGAAACCCTGACAAAGGGGATCCACGAAGGAACGAAGCTGGTAGCTGTGGCTCAGGTATCCAATGTCCTTGGCTGCCAGAATCCCATAGAGGAGATCTGCAAAAGGGCACATGAGGTGGGAGCGGTCGTTGTCGTGGATGCCGCACAGAGCGCACCCCATATGCCGATCGATGTGCAGAAGCTTGAGGCTGATTTTCTGGCTTTTTCCGGGCATAAGCTGCTTGGTCCCATGGGAATCGGTGTCCTTTACGGAAAGCGGGAGCTGTTAGATGCTATGCCGCCCTTCCTGACCGGCGGTGAGATGATCGAGTCCGTGACAAGGGAGGGAGCGGTCTTTGCGGAGCTGCCTCATAAATTTGAAGCTGGTACGGTGAATGCAGCCGGGGCAGCAGGCCTTGCTGCAGCGATCGAATATATTCAGGGTATTGGATTTCCTGAGATCATGGAAAAGGAAGAAGCGCTGACCAGACAGGCCATGGAAGGAATCGCAAAGCTTCCTCATGTGAAGATTCTCGGGTCGGAAAGACCGGAAAACCATACCGGTATCGTAGCCTTTACCATAGAGGGGGTGCATCCGCATGACGTCAGTGAGATCCTTTCCTCTGACGGGATCGATGTAAGAGCCGGTCATCACTGTGCACAGCCGCTGCTGGCCTATCTGGGGGATAATGTGGCAACAAGAGCCAGCTTCATGTTTTATAATACCCCGGAAGAAGTGGAAAGGCTCATTCAAAGCGTAGCATCCATCAGAAGGAGAATGGGTTATGGAGAATAGAAATTTTTATAATGAGATACTGACAGAGCATAATATGCGTCCGGAATTCAAGCATGAGCTGCCGGATGCCAATATTGTTCTGGAAGGAAAAAATCCAAACTGCGGAGATGATATCTTCCTGAAGCTGAAGGTAGAGGACGGAGTGATCACAGATGGTGCCTTCACCGGAGACGGATGTGCCATTTCCAGCGCATCTGCGGATATCATGCTTGGCATGATCATTGGAAAGACAAAGGAGGAGGCTTTGCAGCTTGGAGAGCTTTTCTTAAAGATGATCAAGGGAGAAGCTTCTGATGAGGAGATCGACCGGCTTGAAGAAGCATCGGCTCTGAAAGATATTGCTCATATGCCTGCCAGAGTCAAATGTGCAGTTCTTGGATGGCATACGCTGAAGGAGGCGCTGAAGGATCAGTAGCTGCACGGAAAAAATAACAGAAAACATGCTTATTGATTATGTTTCTCAATAACAAAAAAAGAATGGAATCTTTGGCACGGAGACGCTATAATAATTTTTTATAAAAAAAGAAAGGTACGGTGCAAAAGATGAAATTAAACCTTAAGAAAATTGATGGAAAAAAGACCGGTATTTTCGCAGCCGGTGTTCTCTTTGGAACAGCGGGGATTAAAATTCTTTCCAGCAGGGATGCCAGGAAAGTTTATACCTACTGTACAGCTGCAGTACTCAGAGCGAAAGAATGCGTCATGAAAACAGCAACCAATATCCAGGAGAATGCAGAAGATATCTACGCAGAAGCACAGCAGATCAATGAAGACAGAGCTGCTAAATATGATGAAGAGTATTCTGCAGAAGCAAAGGCTGAAGAAGTGTCAGAGGAAGCTGCAGGCGAATAAGTAAGGCTATGAGATTTATAATAAAGCATGAAATCAGAGGCAGGATGCGGATCCATATCCTGCAGAGCAGAATGAGTTTTGAACAGGCGGATATCCTGCAGTATTATCTGGATGCAAAGGAACAGGTCATAAATGCAAAGATCCAGGAGCGTACTGCAGATGTAACGGTCAGCTATCAGGGAAGCCGGGAGGAGATCCTTTCTGTGCTGGAAGCATTTACCTATGAAAGGACGCAGGTGCCGGAGGTATATCTTAAGAATTCCGGCAGACAGATGAACCGGGAGTACTGGGACAGGCTGGTCAACAAAACAGTGATCTATTTTGGAAACAAGATCTTTCTTCCCTATCCGATCCGGGCAGGGATCACCATGATCACTTCCGTAAAATACATCTGGAAGGGACTGACGACTCTTGCCAGGCGAAGGATTGAAGTGCCGGTACTGGATGCCACAGCGATTGGTGTATCTATTTTTAGAGGTGACATTTCTACGGCAAGTTCCGTAATGTTTCTTCTTTCACTTGGAGAGATCCTGGAAGAATGGACACATAAGAAATCAGTCGGAGATCTGGCACGGAGTATGTCCCTGAATATCAGCAAGGTATGGCTTGTCCGTGATGGGCAGGAAATTATGGTTCCTGTTACCGAGATCAGGAGTGGGGATCCTGTCAGGGTACATATGGGAAATGTCATTCCCTTCGATGGCTGTGTGATCGAAGGAGAGGCTATGGTCAACCAGGCATCCCTGACCGGAGAATCCGTTCCAGTCAGAAGAGCAGAAGGCAGTACCGTTTATGCCGGAACAGTTGTGGAAGAAGGAGAGATCACCTTTAAGGTAAAGGAGGCAAACGGCTCCAGCAAGTATGAGAAGATCATGGCGATGATCGAGGAGTCTGAGAAGCTGAAATCCTCTCTGGAAAGTAAGGCAGAGCATCTGGCAGACAGACTGGTGCCGTATACCTTCCTGGGAACCGGTCTTGTATGGCTGCTTACCAGAAATATGACAAAGACGATCTCCGTACTGATGGTAGACTTCTCCTGCGCACTGAAGCTGGCGATGCCTCTTTCCGTATTGTCAGCGATCCGTGAGGCAAGCACCCATGATATTACGGTAAAGGGCGGCAAGTATCTGGAAGCCATGGCAGATGCCACGACGATTGTCTTTGACAAGACAGGAACACTGACCAAGGCGCAGCCTACAGTAGTAGAAGTGATTTCCTTCAATGAGAAGTTACCGGATGAGCTGCTTCGTATCGCAGCCTGTCTGGAAGAGCATTTCCCTCATTCCATGGCCAAGGCCGTGGTACGGGAGGCTGAGAAAAAGCATCTGGTACATGAGGAGCTGCATTCCAAGGTGGAATATATCGTGGCTCACGGTATTTCTTCCATGCTGGAGGATAAAAAGGTAGTTATCGGCAGCTACCATTTTGTGTTTGAAGATGAAAAGGCACAGATCCCGGCAGAGAAGCAGGAGCTGTTTGATCATCTGTCTGCAGAGTATTCCCACCTATATATGGCGATCGATGGAAGGCTTGCAGCCGTGATCTGTATTGAAGATCCGCTCCGTCCGGAAGCAGCAGAGGTGGTAAAGGAGCTGAAAAAGACCGGAATCACCAAGGTAGTCATGATGACAGGTGACAGTGACAGGATCGCAAGGACGATCGCAGAGCGTGTCGGTGTGGATGAATATTATTCTGAGGTTCTGCCGGAGGATAAGGCGGGCTTTGTAGAGAAGGAAAAGGCAGCCGGACGGAAGGTGATCATGATCGGAGACGGTATCAATGATTCACCGGCTCTTTCCGCATCAGATGTGGGAATTGCCATCAGTGGCGGTGCCGAGATCGCACGGGAGATCGCAGATGTGACCATTGGCGCAGATAATCTGTATGAAGTGGTTACATTGAAGAAGCTGAGCAATGCACTGATGAAGCGGATCCGTAAGAACTATAAGGCGATCGTAGGAATCAATGCCAGCCTGATCGCCCTCGGCGTAGCCGGTGTGTTCCAGCCTACGACATCCGCACTTCTTCATAATACCTCAACGCTGGTGATCAGTATGAAGAGCATGAAAAATCTGCTTGGAAAAGAAGAGAATGAAGAGGAAGCTGCTCACGGGGAAATGAATCTGGAGCTGGCAGTACAGTAAAAAGAAATGAGAAAGAAATATAACAGGCAGGCGGAGCTTTGGCTCCGCCTGTTTTCCATATATGAGATTTACTGCATCCGGAACTGCCTGGGTGTCATGCCGGTCAGCTTGCGGAACATGGAAGTGAAGTGGCTGGCATCAGCAAAGCCTACACGCTGTCCGATCACCTGGATCTGCAGCTGCCTGTTTGTCAGAAGCAGCTCTTTGGCACGGCTGATCCGGTAGAAGGTCAGGTATTCATAGACAGAACAGCCAAGGAACCGCAGGAAAAGCCGGGACAGATACTGCTGGGAGACATGCAGGGAGGCAGCAATCTGTGAAGCAGTCAGCTCCTCGTTGAAATGTACAGCGATCAGCTGCAGGGCAGGTGTGATATAGGACTGGTACAGAGGATGATCCTTGGCAGAATTGCCGCCGTTTTTATCAGAAAGCAGGAGCATGAGGTGGTAACCTGTGACCGACAGAGCAGCGGTATCAACAGGAGATGCAGCCATAAGATCAGCACCTTTCCGGATCAGCTCCCGGATCGTTCCGGTATCAGAGGAAGGAAAGAAACGTACCTTGTCCTGGATCAGAGACGGAAAGGTATCTGACAGGGTGCCGGTGAAGGTGACAAAGGTGGTGATCCAGTCCGCACCTTCTGCATGGTAGGAGTGAGGAACAAAAGGGGCGATCAGAAGCCCATCACCTTCTGTAAGCAGGAATGTCCTGCCGCAGGCAGCAAATGAGCCACAGCCCTGTTCAGTTTGTAAATAGTGATAGAGTGGATAACCCTCCGGTCTGTCCCAGGGCTCCTGATGCCAGTCAAAACCTGCGGAATCAAGCGTAAAAGGCTCTTGCAGAGGAGTGTTCCTGAAAAAAATAGGCATAGTACTTCTCCTGTTTCAAAATGTTATAGTTATTAGTTTATCATGTTACACACGAAGCTGTAAAGAACAGTTATAATCAGCATTAAGAGAAGCTGTAAAGAACAATAAAGGACATAAGGAGAAATAAATATGGCAGGTAAATTTCAGAGAATTTTGTATGGCGGGGATTATAATCCCAATCAATGGCCGGAGGAGGTCTGGAAGGAAGATATGAGAATGTTCCGCAAGGCCGGTATCAACAGTGCCACGATCAATGTTTTTTCCTGGGCGAAGCTTCAGCCCTCAGAAGAAACCTATTATTTTGATGAACTGGATAAGATCGTAGACATGCTTTCTGCAGAAGAGGATGATATTGTCATGGCAACCTCTACAGGTGCCCTTCCTGCATGGATGGTAAAGCGCTACCCGGAGGTGGCAAGAACTGATTATGAAGGCAGACATCATAAGTTCGGACAGCGTCATAATGCCTGTCCTAATTCCCAGGTTTACCGGAAGTTTATGGTCAGCCTGACGGCAAAGCTGGCAGAACGCTATGCACATAACCCTCATATTACCTGCTGGCACATCAACAATGAGTACGGCGGAGAGTGCTACTGTGAGAACTGTGAAAAGGCATTCCGTGTCTGGCTGAAGGAGAAATATAAGACAATCGAGGCTGTCAACAAGGCATGGAATACTGAATTCTGGGGACATACCTTCTATGATTTTGATGAGATCGTACTTCCAAATGTTCTGGGTGATGGAATCGGGACCGAGGATACTGCATTTGCAGGTCTTTCTATTGATTATAAGAGATTTAATTCCGACAGTCTGCTGGAAAACTACTGCATGGAGAGAGATGCCATCAAGGCAGTCAATCCGGATGCGCTGGTGACCACAAACCTGATGGGCACATACAAGGGACTCGATTATTTCAAATGGGCGAAGGAAATGGATATTGTTTCCTGGGATAACTATCCGGCATTGGATACCCCCTGGAGCTTTACAGCCATGACCCATGATCTGATGAGAGGATTAAAGAAAGAGCCCTTTATGCTGATGGAGCAGACACCCAGCCAGCAGAACTGGCAGAAGTACAATTCATTGAAGCGTCCCGGACAGATGCGGGCACAGAGCTACCAGACGCTTGCGCACGGAGCAGATACCATTCAGTTTTTCCAGCTCCGTAGAAGTGTGGGCGGCTGTGAGAAATTTCATGGTGCGGTGATCGCCCATGCAGGAACAGAGAATACCAGAGTATTCCGTGAGGTATCGCAGCTTGGAGAAGAATTGGCAAGACTTGGCAGGCATATCCTTGGAACAGAGAACCGGGCAGAAGTAGCCATGATCTTTGACTGGGACAATTACTGGGGGCTGGAATATACAAGCGGACCTTCTGAGGATCTGAAGTACGTGGATCAGATCCATCAGTATTACCGTTATTTCTACGAGCACAATATTCCGGTAGACATGGTATCAGCAGAGGATACGTTTGCTGGCTACAAGGTAGTGGCAGCGCCTGTTCTTTATATGGTAAAGGAAGGCATGAAGGAAGCACTGACTGCTTTTGTAAAGCAGGGTGGTATCCTGATCCTGACTTATATGAGCGGTATCGTAGATCAGTCTGATAATGTATATCTTGGCGGATATCCGGGTCCCCTTCGTGAGCTTGCCGGCGTGTGGGTAGAAGAAATTGATGCCCTGTTCCCGGATCAGAAAAATCAGATGATCTTTGCAGATGGCAGAGAGGCGGAATGCGGGCTTGTCTGTGATATCATGCATCTGGAAGGTGCAGAGGCACTTGCTGTATATGGCAGTGATTTTTATAAGGACAGCCCGGTCGTAACAAGGAATACCTATGGTGCAGGAAGCACCTATTATATAGGAAGTGATCCGTCAGAGGAAGGAATAGAAATGATCCTTGACAAAGTCAGGGAGGAGGCCGGTATCAGCGGTGCATCTGGGGAGAAAGCCAGACTTGAGATCGTCAGCAGGTGGAATGGCGAACAGGAATACGGCTTCCTGATGAATTTCACCGATCAGGTGCTGCCGGTTCCAGAGAGGTTTGCAGGAAAAGAAGACCTTCTTACAGAAAAGGCTGTTGAAAGTGGTGAAACCATGAAGAAATATGATGTAAAGATCGTAAAGATGTAATAGAAGAGTTCCAGGGCTCCTGCCATACGGCGGGAGCCTTTTTCCTTCATTTTTATAATGACACAAAATAGAGGAAATGCTATAATAAGACTGCTTTACTGGGTTCACCGGCACAAAATGGGGAAAACTGTATAAAGTGAATAATAAAAGGACTTCTGTTTTATGAAAATAAATGTGAATGGATATGAAATTGCCTATCAGATAACCGGAGAGGGCGAGGATACGGTAGTGATCCTGCAGGGCTGGGGTACGGAGCTTGCTACCTACAATTCGGTAGCGGCCTGTATTTCAGACAGATACCGGGTAGTGCAGTTTGATTTCCCGGGCTTTGGGGCAAGCGATGAGCCAAGAGAACCCTGGGCGGTAGAGGATTATGCAAAGTTCTTTCTGGATTTCATGGCTGCTCTTGGCATTCAGAAGGCAACACTGATCGGTCATTCCTATGGAGGAAGAGTCATCATACGGCTGGCAGCAAGAGAGAGCCTGCCCTTTACCATAGAGCGGATCGTACTGATCGACAGTGCAGGGATCCTGCCAAAGAAAACCTGGAAACAGAAAATGAAGATCAGACGTTATAAGATGCTGAAAAAGATCGTAAGCCTGAAGCTGGTATATGCCATCTGTCCGAGACTGATCGATGAATGGAGGAACCGTCAGGGATCAGCCGATTATCGGAATGCATCGCCCATGATGCGCCAGTGCCTTGTGAAGGCAGTCAATGAGGACCTGACAGAGCTTCTGCCAAGGATCAGACAGGATACCCTGCTGATCTGGGGCGATCTGGATACGGCAACACCGATCACTGATGCGAAGCTCATGGAAGAAAAGATCCCCGGGGCAGGTCTTGCAGTGATTCCCGGCACCGGACATTTCAGCTTTCTGGAGAACCCGGCGCTGTTCCGGAGCATTATGCAGGCATACTTTGCCTAGGCGGGGAATAAAACGAAAAGAAAGGTGCTTTTACCATGATAACCATTACAGCCATCAGTATCCTCTGCGCCGTGCTGACACTGCCGGCATTCTTATATGTGCTGCGCTATAATCTGCATATGTTCCAGTTAAACGGGTACAAAAATGGAGAACATATCCACTGGCTTAAGAAAAATGTAAGCAGACAGTATCTGCTGATCCTGATCGGGATCCTTGGAGTTTTAAGCATGTGCCTGCCCGGCATCGTGACACTATTCCTGCAGGCAGCATGTGCCCTGATCTGCATGAAGTATTATCTTTATCTGAAGAAAACCAATACCAAGAAGAAGCTGGTCTATACAGCCCGTGTGAAAAGGCTGATACTGACGGACGGCATCCTGGTGATTTTACTGCTTGTTCTGACAGGTGTATTTCTTGGAGTCAGCAGGATTGCCGGTGCGTTTGCCATTCTGACTATGCTGCAGATCATTGCACTTGTGATCGTAAACTGGATCAACAGGCCGGTGGAGGGCATGATCAACCAGCACTACATCAATGATGCGAAAAAAAAGCTGCGGAGTGTGCCGGATCTGACCGTGATCGGTGTGACCGGAAGCTATGGCAAGACCAGTGTGAAATATTATCTGGATACCTTATTAAAGGAACATTTCGAGGTGCTGATCACACCGGAGAGCTACAATACCCCCATGGGTGTTGTCAAGACGATCCGCAGTTTCTTAAAGCCCTCCCATCAGATCTTTATCTGTGAAATGGGTGCCAGACATGTAGGGGATATCAAGGAGATCTGTGATATCGTTCATCCTGAACACGGGATCATTACTTCCGTAGGCCCCCAGCATCTGGAAACCTTCTTTAATATGGACAATATCGTAAACACCAAGTTTGAGCTGGCGGATGCCCTGCCGGAGGTGGGGCTTCTTTTCCTGAACGGAGATAATGAATATATCAGGAATCACAGTGGTAAATACAAAAATAAGATTTTTTATACTACTGGAGAATGGGCGAAGGCCAGGGAGCTGGAAAGCCAGATCGAAGAGGGAGAGGTTCCCCAGTATTATCAGACAGGGGACGTAAAACTTTCCCGTACCGGTACGGAGTTCACTGTGACAGCTCCGGATGGAGAGAAGGAAACCTTCCAGATGAGGCTTCTTGGTGAGCACAATGTGATCAATGTGGCAGGTGCTGTTGCGGTGGCGAATACACTTGGTATTCCGCTGAAGCAGCTCAAGGTTCCGGTCCGCCGGATCCAGCCGGTCGCACACAGGATGCAGCTTCTGGAAAGAGGAAATTATACGATCATTGATGATGCGTTTAATTCCAATCCGGTAGGCTCCCGGGCAGCGGTAGAGACATTGAAGCAGTTTGAGGGAGTCCGTATCCTGATCACACCCGGCATGGTAGAGCTTGGAGAAAAGGAAGAGGAATACAATTACAAATTCGGTACCTATGCGGCAGACTGCTGCGATTATATCCTTTTAGTAGGGGAAAAGCATACAGCCCCCATCCACAAAGGGGTACTGGAGAGCGGATTTTCACAGGAAAGATGCAGAGTATTTGAAAAGCTGGAGGATGCTCTGTCATTTGCATATAGTATTAAAGCTGAAGGCCATAAATTTATTCTGCTGGAAAATGACCTTCCGGATAATTATTAAGGAGGCAGTTCATGAAAACAAGAGTGGCAGTAATGTTTGGTGGAAAGAGTGTGGAGCACGAGGTATCCGTCATCTCCGGAATCCAGGCGATCATGAGTATGGATCAGGAGAAATACGAGGTTATTCCCGTATATCTTACCAAGAAAAATGAAATGTATGTAGGCGAGGAGATCGGCAAGATCGAGGCCTATAAAGATATTCCGGGACTTTTGTCAAAGTCACAGAGAGTAATCCTTGTGAATGAGGACGATCACATCGTGCTGATGCCCTATCCGGTGAAGCTGTTTGGTAAAAAGGGCATAGAAGTGGATATTGCATTCCCGATCGTACATGGAACCAATGTGGAGGACGGTGCCCTGCAGGGCTATTTAAAAACGATTGGGATTCCCTTTGTAGGCTGTGACGTGACAGCCTCTGCCCTTGGCATGGATAAATACGCATCCAAGGTGGTGCTGAAGGAGAATGGTGTTCCGGTGCTGGATGGCTACTGCTTCACTACATCCGATTATGCGGAGATCGACAGCATCCTTGATAAGGTGGAAAAGGAGATCGGCTATCCGGCTATCGTAAAGCCAGTAGATCTTGGCTCCAGTGTGGGGATCAGTGTGGCGAGAAACCGCAGTGAGCTCACCAATTCCATTGATGATGCGTTCCTTTATGCAAGAAAGATCATCATTGAGCATGCGATCACAAAGCTCCGTGAGATCAACTGCGCCGTACTTGGAGATGAAAATGAGGCGATTGCTTCCGAATGCGAAGAGCCTCTGCATACCAAGGATATCCTAAGCTATGAGGATAAATATGTAAGCAATGCCAAGGGCAGCGGCTCAAAGGGCATGGCAGGCGTGTCCCGTAAGATCCCGGCAGAGCTCTCTCCTGAAAAGAGAAAGGAAGTACAGGAGCTGGCAGTAAAATCCTTCCAGAAGCTTGGCTGTAATGGTGTAGCCAGGATCGACTTCATGATCGATGAGGAAAATGGAAAGCTTTACTTTAATGAGATCAATACCATTCCGGGCTCCCTGGCCTTTTACCTGTGGGAGCCTGTAGGGATCAGCTATCCGGAGCTTCTCGACCGGATGATCCGGCTGGCATTAAAGAGAGTAAGGGAAGAGGAAAGCATAACCTTCTCCTTTGATACCAATATCCTGAACCAGAATTCCCTTGGCGGAGTTAAGGGCGGCAAGATGGGAAAGCTGAAAGCACCCTTGCAATAAGAACAGAAGAGGAGAAGACAGATGAGACAGAATAGTAAAACAAGAAATATGGCAGTCACAGGCATGCTGGTGGCAGCAGGCCTGATCATTCCTTTTGTTACCGGACATGCTTTCGGCGTTCCCGGTACCGTGCTGCTTCCCATGCACTTACCGGTATATCTGATGGGAATGCTCTGCGGACCACTTTACGGACTGATCGGGGGCATCATTACACCAATCCTGTCCAGTATCCTGACCGGAATGCCGGCACCTTACCCGATGCTTCCGGTGATGATCGGTGAGCTTGCAGTTTATGGACTCCTTGGCGGGCTGTTTTATCATTCCGGAAAGCTGAAGATCTATCCGGCACTGCTTGCAGCCATGATCCCGGGCAGGATCGTGCATGGGATCATCTTCGCCGTTATGATGTTTGCAGGAAATAAGCCGGTTACCTTTGCCAGTGTATTTGCCTCCAACATCGATGGGATCCCCGGTACCGTGATCCAGCTGATCCTCATTCCGGTATGTGTGAAGGTGTTCGAAAAGCTGATGGGAAGAGAAGGAATGCCCGGCCGGTCAGATGCCCTGCAGTCAGTCCGTGAGCAGGCAAAGCAGCTGATCGCAGAAGGAAAGGCTTCCTTTGTCGTGATCAGACAGAATGAGATCGTATATCAGGATCTTGGCAATGGCATCCGCCCGATCATGAAGGTGATGGAAAATAACCGTGAGATCCTGTTTGATGCGGTGATCGTAGATAAAATCGTAGGAAAGGCTGCAGCCATGCTGCTTACTCTTGGCGGAGCCAGTGATATTTATGGAGAGCTGATGAGTAAAGCTGCAGAGGAATATCTGACTGCACATGACAAGAAGATCAGCTATGGAAGATGCATCCAGGTGATCAGCAACCGTACCGGAGATGGCATCTGCCCGATGGAGCGTGCCGTGGCAGATATCGATGATCCGGTAGAGGGATATGAAAAACTGAAGGAAACCGTGAAGCAGCTTTCCAGAAAAGCCATTTAAGACCATATAACGGAAAAACATTTATTGCATAATGAAAACTTCTATGCTACACTCAAACCAAAGCATAGAAGTTTTCTTATTTTCGGACAAAGTCC